>JAITLF010000336.1 GCA_031278025.1 Treponema sp. | reverse complement strand
AACGTAAACCGGGTGGAGATACTTAGATCCCGTGTGCCGCTTTATCCGGCCTACAAGATCCCCGAGGTGGTAAGCCGCCTTTCCATCGAAATCGCCCTGCTCTGCGTCCCCGCGGAAGCGGCCCAGGCGTCGGCGGAAAAGCTGGCCGGGGCCGGTATACGCGGCATCCTGAATTTCGCGCCCGTTACGCTTAAACTGCCGGCGGAAGTGACGGTGCGCAACGTTTCGGCGGTGGATGAACTGCGGGCGCTCGCGGTTGAGATATAGGCCCTGCCGTTCTACGGGGGTCCACTAAACGGGCTAATACGGGGACGTTGCGGGGGTGTCCCGCAGAGGGGGGAGACGCGGACTTGCGGAGCAAATCCGACTCCCGGTTGAACTAAATACCCGCAATTCCAAAACAAGGGGGTTTTATGCGCGTTTACAATTTTTCTCCGGGGCCTTCCATGCTGCCGCTGCCGGTGCTTGAACGCGCGGCGGCCGAAATGATCGACGCCGGCGGATCGGGACAATCGGTCATGGAGATGAGTCACCGTTCCGGAGAATTCAGGGCCATCATCGAAAAAACAGAATCACTGTTACGGGAACTTATGGGTATTCCTGTTAATTATAAAGTGCTTTTCCTTCAGGGGGGCGCGTCCCTTCAGTTTTCCATGGTGCCGCTTAACCTGGGCGCCGCGGAGCCGGGACAGGAGGGGAAACGGGCGGCCTATATTGATACCGGTATCTGGGCAGCGAAAGCCGCCGGTGAGGGCGCCAAATACCTGGACATGGTGATCCCGGCAAGTTCCAAAGACAGGGCTTACGCCTGTATACCTGAAGTCCCGCCTCTGGACCCCGCCCTCGCCTACTGTCACATCACGCTGAACAACACCATTGTGGGAACCAAATGGCCGGCCCTGCCGGAAACGGGCCCGGTTCCGTTAGCCGCGGATGTTTCGAGCTGCATCCTCTCCGAAGCTCTGGATGTTTCCCGTTTCGGCCTGCTCTACGCCGGGGCCCAGAAGAATCTTGGTCCGGCGGGCGTTACGGTGGTGATAATCAGGGAAGACCTGATAGGACACGCCCCTTCCCGGACCCCGGCCCTGCTCCGCTACGACATTCACGCGGCCGAGGGTTCCCTGTACAACACCCCTCCCTGTTACGCCATTTACGTCACCGGCCTGGTACTGGAGTGGATCAGGGAAACGGGCGGGGTGGAGGCCATGGAAAAACGCAACCGGGAAAAGGCGGACCTGCTCTATTTGTACCTGGAAGAATCCCGCCTCTTCCGTTCGCCGGTGGAAAAGGCCTGCCGCAGTTTAATGAATATACCGTTTGTGCCTGTCGAAAGTGATGAGGCGAAACGCAAAGACATCGAGACCCGCTTTGTCAGGGAAGCCGCCGCCGCCGGCCTGGTAAACCTGGCGGGCCACCGTCTGGTGGGCGGTATGCGCGCCAGTATTTACAATGCCATGCCCATCGAGGGGGTGCGGGAACTGGTCAGGTTTATGAAGCAATTCGAGGCGAACTATGTTTAGAATACGCACCATGAACAGAATCAGCGCCCAGGGACTGGATCTCTTTCCCCGGGACAAGTACGAAGTCGCAAGCGATCTCCCCCACCCTGACGCGATTTTGGTACGAAGCGCCGATCTGCACGGGGCCGAAATTCCCGACACGGTCAAGGCCATAGCGCGGGCGGGCGCGGGGTACAACAACATCCCCGTGGGCCTGTGCAGCAACCGGGGCATCGTGGTGTTTAACACCCCCGGCGGCAACGCCAACGCGGTAAAGGAACTGGTCATCGCGGCGCTGCTCGTCTCGTCCCGGAATGTCTTCGGCGGCGTTTCCTGGGCCGCATCCATTGCCGCCAAAGCCGACGAGGTGCCGGACCTTGTGGAAAAGGAAAAGTCCCGCTTTGAGGGGCCGGAGATCAGGGGCAAGGTACTGGGCGTCGTCGGCCTTGGCGCCATCGGTGTGATGGTCGCCAATGACGCAGTCGCCCTGGGGATGGACGTTATCGGTTACGATCCCTATATTTCGGTGGACGCCGCCTGGAATCTTTCCCGCATAGTCAAGCGGGCGGACACCCTGGAAAGCCTCCTTGCCAGGTCCGACTATGTAACCCTCCACATCCCTCTGGGCGATACTACCAGGGGCCTTCTGAACGCGGAAAAGTTCCGGCTTATGAAGAAGGGCGCGCGGGTGATCAACCTGGCCCGGGGCGGCCTCGTAAACGAAGCGGACATTATCGCCGCGCTGGAATCCGAAAAACTTGCCCTATACGTTACCGACTTTCCCACGGCGGAATTGCTGGGCTGCAGGAAAGCTGTCTGCATCCCGCACCTGGGCGCTTCCACACCGGAAGCGGAAGATAACTGCGCGGTCATGGCGGTAAAGCAGCTTATGGATTTTCTGGAATCCGGGGCGATAAGGAATTCGGTGAATTTTCCTCGCTGCCATCTGGAGCAGCGCGCCCCATTCCGCCTCCTCGTGGCAAACCGGAACATACCCAACATGGTGGGGCAGATCACCACCATCCTGGCCGGAGCGGGTATCAATATCATGGACCTCATCAACCACCACCGGGACGATTACGCATACAATATTATTGACACGGAACAGATGATACCGCCAGATATTCTGGAACGGATCATCGCGGTAGACGGCATCATCCGTGTCAGAGCTATTCAAGGAGGCGCCCCATGAAAGTAACCCGCAAACTGCTCCTCGGCATACTCGCCGGCCTGGGCATCTTTATCATCGCTTACAGCCTTTTCCGTATGCTTACCGGCATCGGCTTTGGCGAGGGCGTCGAGAAAACCATGTTCGACATCATTATTTTCGCCGCCCTGGGCATATTCGTGTACAACCGCAAAATCGCCTCCGATGAAAAGAAGAAACGGGAAGCCGAAGAACGGGCAAAGGCCGCGAAGCGGGCCGGGGACGCCGAAGCAGGCGAAGACGGAACGGGTGAAAACACCGTGAACCGGGAAGACACCCCGTCATAAGAGCGCAGTTCATTCAGACCCAAGTGCCGGATACCGAATTCTTATTTTTCCGCAGAGGCGGCCAGGGCCCGTACCTTTTCGATGTTCAATTTTGCGGTTTCCGCGGTTTCTTCAACATTCCACCCTTTTTTCAGAAGGTTACGAGCCACTTCTTCCCGGCC
>JAITLF010000303.1 GCA_031278025.1 Treponema sp. | reverse complement strand
AGGGCGCTTGTCGGTTCGTCGAAAAAGAGGATCTCCGGGTCAAGGGCAAGGGCGCGGGCGATGGAGACCCGCTGCTGCTGCCCGCCGGAAAGTTCGCAGGGGTAGGACGCCGCCTTGTCCGAGAGGCCCATCTTTTCAAGAAGCGCCTTTGCCCGTTCTTCCGCTTCGGTCTTGCTCCGGCGCAACACCCGCACCTGGGCCTCGGTGATGTTCCGCGTTACCGAAAAGTGGGGAAAGAGGTTGAAATTCTGGAACACCAATCCTACTTTAAGGCATATCTCGCGCAGGGCGTCCCGGTGGGCGTAAGTGCCGTTGTGTACCATATCCTTTCCGGTAAGCGTAATACTGCCGCCATCGACAACTTCAAGGTGGGTTACGCAGCGGAGCAGCGTGGACTTGCCCGATCCCGAAGGCCCGATAATGGCCACGACTTCTCCCCGGTTTACCGTAAAGGAAATGCCTTTTAAGACTTCGAGCGGGCCGAATGATTTTGAAAGTTCCCGAACAGCAATTACTTCCATCTTAACGTTCCGCCTTTCAGGAATAGTAGGAAAGCTTTCTTTCAAACCGGGTAAAGACCACCGTTACTACCCAGTTCATGATAAGGTAAAAGAGACCCGCCACAAAGATCGGCATGGTGGAAAATTCCCGGGCCGCGGCGTTCTGGGCGGCGTGGAACAGTTCCGCTACCCCAATTACCTGGGCCAGGGCGGTATCCTTTACCAGGGTGATCACCTCGTTTCCGGAAGCGGGAAGTATGCGTTTAACCACCTGGGGCAGGATGATGCGGAAGAAAGTTCCGGACCGGGTAAAGCCCAGAACTTTAGCCGCCTCGTACTGTCCCGCGGGAATGGACTCGATGCCCCCCCGGTAGATCTCCGCAAAGTAGGCGGCGTAGTTTAGCGCAAAGGCGATGATAACCGCCGTAAACCGGTTGTAGGAAAGCACGGCCCGTATGACGTTCCAGAATCCTTCGGAAACGATAAGCGCGGAAAGATTGTTGTTCAGGAATGCGTAGAAGTACTTGGGGGCAAAGTAGATAAAGATAAGCTGAAGTATGAGCGGGGTCCCCCGCATGATAAGCAGATAAAAATTGACTATGCCGCGGACCGGCAAATTTTTTGACATACGGCCAAAGGCGACCGGCAGCGCCAGGGGGATGGAGAAAAGCAGGGTGAGGAAGAACACCTTTAGGGAGGTCCAGGCCCCCTCCAGCATAAAGCCGATCATTTGAAGCATAGTACAAAAACCTTTACCTTATACGACCGTGTGGGGGGTAGCGTAATCCGGCCGCTTCGTTGGGGGCGGCGGATACGCCGCCGCTGGTGAAGCGGCCGGATGGAGCGCAGGGGGCGCCGCGGTAATGCACGCGAGCCGGCGAGCGTGTATACGGAACAAATGCGACAAGGCGTACCCCCCCATCTATTGATTCATCCACGTGGGGGGTAGCGGAATACCCGCCATAGGTAAGTGAAGGCGGGTATGGAGCGCAGGGGGGACGGAAAACGGCCGTGAAAACTACGGAGCCGCCGTATGGTAACAGTCCCCCCTCCTGAATGACCGGCATGAAACGCTGTCTTGCCGCAGGCTTATTTGCCGATAAGCGAGATGTCGGCGCCAAGCCACCGGGTAGAGATTCCGGCGACCGTGCCGTCCCTTGCCATTTCCAGCAGAGTTTCCCACACCTTGTTCATCAGCGCCTCTTCGCCCTTGCGGAAGCCTATGCCAAATTGTTCGGCGGCCAGGGTTTCTTCCAGAATGCGGAAATCTTTTCCCGAACGGTTGATGTTGTCGTTGGCCACTACGAGGTCGATGAGGATCGCGTCCGCGCCCCCGACATCCAAATCCATCAGCGCGGTAAGGTAGTCTTTGTACTCGATGACATCTTTTACCGAGGCTTTAAGCTCCACCGCCTCGTCCAGGGCGTCCACCGAAGACGAACCGGCCTGGAGGCCGATGATCTTCCCCTTGAGATCCGCCAGCGTTCTTGTCGGCGAATTACCCTTCACGACAATTACCTGGGCGTTTCCAAGATAGGGCGGGGAATAGGTAATTACCTTTTTCCGTTCATCGGTAATGGTAAAGCCGTTCCAGATACAGTCAATCTCTTTTGTGTTGAGTTCCTGTTCCTTCGCGTTCCAGTCAATCGGCTGTAACACCAACTCTACGCCCATCCGCCTGGCGGCCTCTTTCGCCAGGTCTACATCGTAGCCGACAATTTCATTGTTCTCGTTGCGGAACCCCATGGGCGGGAACGAATCGTCCAGACCCAGGATGAGTTTCTTCCGGTTCATGATGTACTCAAGCGACGTGTCCCTTCCGGCGGCGCCCGGGGTCCCCGCGGCGCGCTTTTTGCCCGCGACAAAAAGCGCGCCGACCACAACGACTGCAAGAACAATAACGATTGCAAGAACAATAACGATTGCAATTCTTTTCATAATTTACTCCTCCTAAAAAGCGGCGGTATCGCCGCTTGCGTGAATCGGACATTAACACGAAGTGTTAATGATTACTCCTTTTCAGACAACGGTATTATGGTTTTTGTCAAACCAGGGCGCCGGCGCGGAACCGGTCGGCCCGCGTCAAGGTATAGCACATTCGGGCGGAAATGTACAGACGGGAAAGGGGGAAGGCAGTAATTCCCGGTTTCAACAGGCGGTAAAGAAAATGAACCGCAAACCGCGGGAACAAAAGCCTCAATTTCAAGGTAAAAGTTCGTTTTTGTTCGCGCTGTTCGTGGTTAAAGGGAGATCGCTTGCGCGATTCGCCGGATGGGGGTATTATTGCCGCATTAAGCGCGCCCCATGAAATACGATCTGCTTATCGCCGACCCGGCAAAAAACATAACGGTTTTTGTTCTCAACCCCGTGCCGGCGGAGGCGCGCGCCGCCCTGTCCGCCGCGATTCTCTCCGATCCCGCGCTTGGGGCGGAACAGGCGGCCTTTGTGATTCCGCCGGGCGGGGAAGGGAACCGCTATTGGCGGCTGGAGATGATGGGGGGCGAATTCTGCGGCAACGCGGCCCGGAGTTTCGGCCTGTACGCGGCGGGAAAAATGGGGCTTCGCGGCGGGCATACGGTCGTGATAGAAAGCAGCGGCGGCGCCGATCCTGTCCCGGTGCGGGTGGACACCGAAACCGGCCGGGCCGAGGCGGAGATACCCGGGCCCCGTTTGATAACGGCCCTGAATTTCGGGGGCCGTTCCCTGCCGGTCTGCGTGTTCGAGGGGATTACCCATGCGCTTGCGCCGGACCTGGAGCCGGGCAGGGAAAGCTTCTTCGCCATAAAAGCGGCGTTCGAAAGAAACGCCCCCGCTCTCCCCGGCGCGTTCGGGGTGATGTTTGCCGGAACCCCGGCCGGGCAGACGGCCGCGGA
>JAITLF010000155.1 GCA_031278025.1 Treponema sp. | reverse complement strand
GGGTTTTATCCGCCAGCGGGGTTAACCCGCAGGCGTAATTCGTGATTAACTCCTTCAAGTTTTCATTTGACAGCAGTTGATAAACCCCCGGACGCTCCACCGCGCCGTTTATGGTTATCTGCCGGTCCAGCCGGTTAAAGGTGATGGTGTCGTCAGGGCGCAGATACGGATTCTCTCTGAGATCCCCCTCCCGTTCGGCCTTAAAGAGATCGTAGTTTTTTGTCCTGCCGTTGGCCGATTTTACCGAAACATTCCGGAGGGAGGCAAACGGGGTGGTGTAACGGGTAAGGGAAGAAAGCCGTTCCATGGCCCAGGCGGAGATTTCCGCAGCGGCCTTGACCTCTCCCACCACAAAGACCCTGAACACTCCCGGCTGGGTCAGAATCAACTGTACCCCGCTTAGCGGATAGTTATTGGCCACGATGGTTTCCGCGTCTTTTTTTACCTGGCGGAATGTTTTTCCCGCCACGTTGATCATCCCCAGGTTGGATATGCGGATCGTGTAACTGGTGTCCACGACAATCCTATAGGTAACCGCAGTGCCGTTTGCGGAGTAGGCTAAGGTGTAAATATCCCCTGCGGTTACCAGGTAGTCAGGATTGGACAAGGCCAGCTGCGAATTGGGGGTAACGTCAATCACCGCCGGATTTTCCTGGGCGGATGAAACCGAAACAGCAAGCACGGACATGCACATGAACATACACCGGCACATGAACGGCCGCATGAACGTGTACATGCCCCCGTGCAGGCAGGGGCTGCGTTTTATGGGCGCCCTTTTCTTTCGGCCCGTAGCCGTTACCGGTTGATTTTCCCGCCTGCCGGGAAGCCAATTACTTTCACTGGGCATAAAAAGCCTCCTTTTTGATTTATTTTACCAACGAAGTATACACCTTCCGGATACGGTAAACAAGCGCATGCCCAAACCGGGCGGTTTCCCGGCAGAAACCTGCGTATTCACGGATAAAACCGCTCCATTTGTATGTCTGAATGCTCCAAATGAAGCATGCGCGATCACGGATGCTCAGGGGTTGGCCGGGGATGCGCGGGCGCTGCGGCACGAAAGCCGCCTGGGCTGCCCGCGGGCGGCGCCCACAGGGGGCGGCTGAATAGCTGCCGTTACCTGCTGAACAGCTTAGGAACTGTGCATAAATAAAATGCAGGCATGTTATTTCTGTACGGTTCCTTAGTTGGTTTTATAAACCGGGGCGAAGTCCAGAACGTACAGGGGATACTTCACGAAGCCGCCGGCGTTTTTGGGAAAGGCCCGGAAGCCGATGATGTCCTGGATGTAGACGCTGGCGGCCTCCGCGGACAGGATGCGCTGGGCCTCTTTGTAGCGTTCAACCCGCACCGCTTCATCAATTTCCGTCAGGGCGGCGTCGTATACCTCGTCATAGGCGGGGCTCTTAAAGTTTACGAAGTTGCCGCGGTTGGCCGAATGGTAGCGGGCCAGGAATCCCCGCGGCGAAATGGTCGGCGCGTCCACCGAGATGATGGTCGCTTCGTATTGGCGGCCCTGGTAGACATCGGAAAGCCATGCCGGCCAGTCAACCAGCTTTATCGCCGCGGTAACCCCGATTTTGGCAAGCTGGTTCACGATCACCTGGGCGGTATCCACATGCATCGTGTAGTTGGAGGGAACGGTGATCTCCAGGGGAAAGCCCTGCCCGTACCCCGCGGAGGCAAGGAGGCTCTTGGCCCGGTCAATATCCAGGGGATAGGGATTTTTGAGGGAAGCCTCGTAGTACCGGGAAAGCCCCGGAATAAGGGCGCTTCCCGAAGGTTCCCCGTGGCCGTAGAAGGCGGCGTCGATGATCTCCTGGGGATCCACCGCGTAGTTCAGGGCCTGGCGGACCCGCACGTCATCCAGGGGCGGTACCGCGTTGTTCAAGGCCAGAAGCTGGACGGAGTTGGACGGATCGGGGACGAAGGTGAAGGCGCCGGGGGGGAGCTGTTCCAGGAGGGACCCGGTAATGCTGCCGGCATCCACGCTGCCCCCTTTTAGGGCCAGGAGCAGGGCGTCGGAATCGGCCACGAAGACGTAGGTTACCGTGTCAAGGTGGGGAAGCCCGTCCCTCCAGTACGCGGGATTCTTCACCATCACCAGGGATTGCTGGGGGGTGTAGCTTTCGATGATGAACGGCCCCGTGCCGATGGGCCGCTTTTCCCGGTCGGGGTTGTTCCGCGGCACGATCCCCACGGTTAGGTTGGTAAGGTACTCCACGTCCGGAGATTTCAGGGTAACGCGGATCTGCCGGTCCCCGGTGATTTCCACCGCGTCTATCTGTTCAAGGCCGGCAAATTTCGTCTCTATCGCGGTTTTAAGGCTGAATTCCACATCCTCAACGGTTACCTCCGAACCGTCGTGAAATTTGATCCCCCGGCGCAGGGTGAAAACATAGACCAGCCCCTCCTGTTCCACGGCGTAACTTTCGGCCACGGCGGGCTCAAGACCCCCGGAAGTATCGGGCTTTACCAGCCCCTCAAAGACGTTGAAGAGTATGCTCCGGCCGTCGGCGGTGTTGGAAGCGTTCAGGGGGTCCAGCGTGGCCGGTTCGGTGGTGTAGCCGAAGCGGATTTCGCCCCCTCCCGCGCGTGCGCTGCCGGTAACGACAGGCTGGCTGTCCTTCTTCCCCTGGCAAGATGGCAAGATGAGGGCCGCCGCCAATGCCCCGATGACGGCACGGTTCATGATTTTTCGTTTTTCCATGTAAATCCTCCGTATGTTTGAGGATTGTCATCCTCGATACAGTCAACTATAGCGTTTTGAGATTCCTTCGCCTATCGAATGAAAGGAAATGACCGCAAGCATGATCATGAATCCCGGCGCCAGGGCGCACCAGGGCGCGGCGAACAGGAAGTTTCGGGATTCCGCGAGCATACGCCCCCAACTGGGAATAGGCGGCGGTATGCCCAGGCCCAGATAGCTCATGGTGGCCTCCGCCAGGATCGCGTTGGAAAGCCCCAGCGCGGTGGACGCCAGAAGGGAAGGCGCCGTATTCGGCAGGATATGCACGAAGATGATCCGCCTGTGGGAAGCCCCCATCAGTTCCGCCGCCTTGATGAAGTCCCGGTCCTTGTACTGTATCATGCCGCTTCTCATGATGCGCACGTAACTGGGGATAAAGATGATGACGAGGGCGATGATAAGGGTAACGGGGCCGTTTCCCATGATGGATACCATCACCAGGGCAAGGAGCAGGCCGGGGAAGGAATTGATGGCGTCTATGACGCGCATGACAACTTCCGCCCACAGGCCCCCCGCATAGCCGGTTAAAAGGCCCAGGGCGGAGCCGGCGGCGGCGCTGCAGAGAACCGTAACCAGGGCCACCAGGAGGGTAGCGCGCCCGCCTGCCATGACACGGGAAAAGATGTCCCTGCCGAAATTGTCGGTCCCCATAAGATGCCCGGCGCCGGGCGGGGTGAAGCGCCGCGCCGGGTCCATGTCGTTGTATCCGTAGGGGGTATAGACCAGGCTGGTCAGGGTCATGCCCGCCACAAGGCCGGCCAGGACAAGGCCCGCCAGGAATCCCGGGTTTCGCATCAACGCGGGCATTCACCTTACCCTGATTCGGGGATCGATGATCTGGATGGCGATGTCCGCCAGGGAATTGGCCGCTACCACGACAGAGGCAATGTAGATCACCAGAACCTGGGCCATGCTGAAGTCGCGGGAGGTGATGGACGCGATAAGGAGCCGCCCGATACCCGGTATGGTGAAAACCTGCTCAATGACAATGCTCCCGGAAAACACATCGGCGGTGATCATGCCCATAAGGGTAACCGCCGGGATCGCCGCGTTTTTCAGGACATGGCGGTACAGGACCCGGCCCTCGCTGTTCCCCTTGCTGTAGGCGGTGCGCACATAATCCGACCGGAACTGCCGGAAGATGGACGCCCGCAGAAACTTGACCACCATGGCGGCGTTCGGCAGGGCTATAGCCAGGGCCGGAAAGATGAGGCTGGCTAGGAACCCGCCGGCATCCTCCCGGTAGGACACGTACGCGCCGGGGACGAAGAACCGCAAAAGGATACCGAAGATCCAAATCAGCAGAACGCCCAGAAAAAACCCCGGAAAAGATATCATGATGGTGTTCGCCGCGTTTATTAGCTGATCAAGCGGTGAATTTTCCCTTCCTGCCGGCAGGAGGGCCGCGGGGATCGCCAGAACAACGATGAAAACCAGGGAAAGGGCCGCCAGAGAAAGGGTAACCGGCAGCCGCTCCAGGACCATGCCGGCTATAGGCTCCCCCCGGAAACGCACGGAGTTTCCCAGGTTCCCCGTAAAAAACCCCTTCAGCCAGAGCCAGTACTGTACCGGAAGGCTCTTATCCAGGTTCATCTCGGCGCGCAGATCGGCCAGCCGCGCCTCCGTCGCCTCTATCCCCAGCATGACGGCTGCCGGGTCGCCGGGTATGATCTGAAAGGCCGCAAACGTAATGAGGGACACCAGGAACAGGGTCAGCAGGGTAACCAGGAGCCTTTTTGCCACAAATTTCATTGGTTAGTTATGCGCATATTTTCGCTAAAATGACAATACAGCGCACATTTTGGGGGCGGCGCCGGGGGTACGCGGCGCGGGAACGGCTATCCGGGAGCCATTCCAATCGAACAATGAGCCTTTCCGATCGAAACGGGGAGCCATTCCAATCGAACCATGAGCCTTTCCAATCAAAACGGGAGTATTCCTGATCAGAAATGGAGCATTCCTGATCAAGAATGGAGCATTCCTGATCAAGAATGGAGCATTCCTGATCAAGAATGGAGCATTCTTGATCAGGAATGGAGCATTCTTGATCAAGAATGGAGCATTCTTGATCAGCAATGGAGCGTTCTTGAGCGGGGATGGAGCGTTCTTAATCAGGAATGGAGCGTTCTTGAGCGGGGATGGAGCGTTCACGATCAAAAAGGCCGGCGTTTGCTATGAATTCAGCTCGGTTTCTTCGGAATGTAAGGCCGGGGCGGTCCTTAACGCCAACTCTCCCGATACCGTCCCTCTTTGGGCGCGGCATCCGCAATTCGATTGCCGCAATTCGATTGCCGCAATTCGATTGCTTGACTTATTTCCTAAATCCCCTAATACTTACCCATACGGTATAGTTGAACCCCTCTTTTGGTGGTTTGGAATCGGAGGTTCGCATGGCGCCTTCGGCTATATCGGAGGTGTTTAGCATACAGTCCAGGCTGTTTTAGAACTGAAGTTTTGGAACAGGTTCAACTATCATCGTTATCATGATCCCGGTGATTGTTTTTAAATTCGGAGGTATTTTTATGAAACTCAAAATGCGGCTCACGCTGATTACATCATTGCTGCTTGTAGCAGCGGTGGCCGGAGTGTCGATTATATTGCTTATACGGGCGCGGGCCCTGCAAACCGAGGCGGCTTTCTCTAATTTAGAGGAACTAACCGGCAGGTATTCCATAATGATGCAGAACCAGTACGAAAATTACCTGTCCGTAGCCAAAGTTCTGGCGGAAATTATGATTTTTTTCGAAGAAGTTCCGGCCGCGGAACGGCGGACCCGGTATGACAATATTATATTGTCCATCATGGAATCCAATCCTAATTTTGTGGGAATGTTTTCCATCTGGAAGCCCAATGCCATTGACGGCAGGGACGCGGACTTTATCGGTGATCCGGGGGCCGATGCAACGGGCAGATACATGCCCTGGTATTCCCGAAGGACGGGGACGCTGGAAAAACATTCCCTAGAGAGCTACGAGCGCTACGATGATGTGATCGCCAACATAGAAAAGACCGATCCGGTAATAAGCGAACCGTATTTTGTAACCTATGGCGGAAAACAGGTCGTCGCTACACGGCTCTGCTATCCCATTATCACCGCGAAGGGCATTGTGGGAAGGGTTGGGATCTTGGTGGATCTTACCTCATCCTCCACTACCATCGCCCAGATCCAGCCATACGGAACCGGACGGGCGGTTATGTATTCCAATGGAGGAATTATCGCGGCCCATTACGATCCGAGCAGGGTAGGCAGAAAAATTTCCGATCCCGATTCGGTTGAAATACTTGGTCAAAAGGCGGTGAACGACACCCTGGAGACCCTTAGAACCGGTAAACCAAATTCGGGGCAAAACGACGGGCGCATCTTTGAAAGCTATCCCTTTTATGTGGGCGGCGTAAAAACCGCCTGGACGATTCTTTCCTCGATTCCGGAAGCCGACGTATTTGCGGCGGTGAATCAGCTTACCCACATTGCCGTTATCATCGTGGTTATCGCCGTTATTGTCGCGGGGGCGATCATCTTCCTTCTGGCGGTGAAGATCACGAAACCGATTGTCGACGTTACCCGGACGCTCAAGGATATTTCGGAGGGTGAGGGCGACCTGACCAGGACAATCCCCGTTCACGGAAACGACGAAATCGCCGAGTTATCCGCTTACTTCAACAAAACCCTGGAGAAAATCAAAGCCCTGGTTATCACCATCAAAAACCAGGCGGTAGCCCTCTTTGACATAGGCAACGAACTTGCCAGCAACATGACCCAGACCGCCGCCGCCATCAACGAGATCACCGCCAACATACAGAGCATCAAGGGCCGGGTCCTTAACCAGAGCGCCGGCGTTACCGAAACCAACGCCACCATGGAGCAGATCTCCGTCAACATCGACAGGCTGAACGGCCATGTGGAAAACCAGACTTCCAGCGTCTCCAAGTCCTCCAGCGCCATTGAGGAGATGATCGCCAACATCAACTCCGTTACGCAAACCCTGTTAAAGAACACCGAAAGCGTGCAGACCCTTCTGGACGCGAGCGACGTGGGCCGCACGGGGCTTCAGGATGTCGCCGCCGACATTCAGGAGATTGCCCGTGAGTCGGAGGGCCTTCTGGAAATCAACGCTGTAATGGAAAATATCGCCAGCCAGACGAACCTGCTTTCGATGAACGCGGCCATCGAAGCGGCCCACGCCGGGGAAGCGGGGAAGGGCTTCGCGGTTGTGGCCGACGAGATACGGAAGCTGGCGGAGAGCAGCAGCGAGCAGTCGAAGACTATTGGGTCGGTGCTTAAGAAGATCAAGGATTCCATTGATAAGATAACCCGGTCCACGAACAGCGTGTTAAGCAAGTTTGAGGCCATTGACGGGGGCGTCAAGACGGTGTCGGAACAGACGGAGAACATCCGCAACGCAATGGAGGAGCAGAGCGCGGGGAGCCGGGAGATACTGGAAGTGATCGGGCAGCTCAACGAGATAACACGGCTGGTCAAGGGCAGTTCCGAGGAGATGCTGGAGGGGAGCAAAGAGGTGATCACCGAGGGAAAGAACCTTGAAATGGTAACCCAGGAGATAACGAACGGGATGAACGAGATGGCGACCGGGGCGGATCAGATCAACGTGGCGGTAAACCGGGTCAATGAGATCAGCGGCCAAAACAAAGAGAACCTAGATGTTTTGGTCAGGGAAGTTTCCCGGTTCAAGGTTGAGTAACACGGCGGCGCCGTCATAATTTGATCGGTTGAGGCTGTCCCATCGAACCGGAGGTTTGTACGGCGCCTCCGGTTATGCCGGGAATGGTTAGCGCACAGTCAATCAGTTTTGGAACAGCTTCGGCTGTGTGTTGGTGTGTATTGGATAGATACAGTGATGTACGTCAATTTATAGTTCTTGCCAATCTGTGTAACGTGATGCCTAAAAATAAACCTGAGCGAAATGCCTCTTTCAAAATGTAACCCGGCATAATTGACAGCCATGCTCCCATACGGAGTATAATCGGCGAACTATGCTAACGTTAAGAAGGAGGAATTTATGAGTATCCAGCTTGTACCGCTCATTATTGTGCTGGCCTATCTGGGAGGTTTGCTCCTGATAGGGTATCTGTGCAAACGGTTTTTCATTAAGAGCAGTACGGATTTTCTTTTGGCGGGACGGAGACTGGGGGTCTTTTTTGTGGCCGCCAGCCTTGCGGCGAACAATGTGGGCGGCGGCAGCACCACCGGCGTGGCTTCCCGTGCTTTTGCCGGATGGGGGCTTTCCGCGGGATGGTATGTTTTGGCCGCTTCCATCGGCGTTATCCCCTTGGCCTATTTCGCGCCGAAGATTCGCCGGACCCTTGCCCACACGATTCCGGAAGTTATTCGTACCCGTTTCGGCCACGTCGCGGGAACCTCAACGGCGGTACTGAATATCGTATCCCTGTTCTGCCTTACCGCTTCCCAGATACTCGCATCGGGAACCGTGGTCGCTACCCTGGTAGGCATTCCCCTGAATGTAGCCATCCTGATTAGCGGCGGACTGATCCTCTGCTACACCGTATTGGGCGGTCTTATGGCCGACGCGATCAGCGATTTTATCCAGTGGTTTATTATTTTCTTCGGCCTTCTTATCACCATGTTCTTTGTGGTGCGGGGCGCTGGCGGCTTTGAGGCGCTGGCGGAAAAACTCCCCGCGAAAGCCATAAGTTTTACCGGGGTCGGGGCGATTACCATCATCAGCCTGATGATCAATTACTTCTGCACCTTCCTTTCGGGCCCTGAGATGATCAGCCGTTTCTATTCCGCCAAGGATGAAAAAGCCGCACGGGACGCCGCCTGGCTTTCGGCGATTTTCATGGGGCTTTTGGCCTTTATCCCGGCGGTGATAGGGCTTGTGGCCTTGGCGCTGAACCCCGGCCTTGATGACGGCAAGGGAACCAGCGCGCTTATGTGGGCTACCACGAACTACGCCCCGCAGGTCATTGTCGGGCTTGTGGCGGCTTCAATTATTTCCGCTACCATGTCCAGCGCGGACTCGAATCTGCTTTGCGCCTCTACCATGTTTGTAAAAGACATTTACCAGCAGTACCTCGATCCTAAAGTGGATGACCAAAAACTGATCTTCATTACGCGGGCATCGAATGTGGTTATCGGCGTGGTGAGTTTGTTTGTCGCCTTGTTCAGGATCAACCTGGTAACCCTTAACCTCTTTGCCTTTGCCCTCCGTTCGTCGGGGCCGTTTGCCGCCTACGGCCTGGGGCTTATCTGGAAGGACGCTACCAAACATTCGGGGATGGTTTCCATTATCTGCGGCTCCATCGCCGCCATTGTTTGGCAGCTTGCTAGGGAACCCTTCGGGATTCTGGCTATCGTATTCGGCTGCGCGGTGGGAGCCCTTTCCTTCTGTGTAACGGTATTTGTTGAGAAGAAAATCGGGGTAGCGGCCGCCCCCAGCCCGTTTCCCAAGGAATGACACCGGAGAGCGGGGTACTGCGCCGACTTTGAACGCAGGCCCCTCTCCGCCGCTTTCAGCAGCCCACCACCGTTACGTCCCCTTCCCGGCTCCAAAAAAGCCGTTCTTCCCACCCGCCCTTGTCGGGCCGCCGGTCGAAGATGACCAGGTAGCAGGCGGCGGGTTTCCCTCCCCCCGTTCCCCAGGGGGAACGGGCAAAACTATCCCGATACCGCAGTATCTGCCGTGTCCCCTCCGCTATCACCGCCTCCCGTGTTTTCCCCCCCCGCAGCAGCTTGATCTCCAGGATGTCCCACGCCCCCCGGTATTCCACCGCCAGGTCCATCCGTCCCCGGCCCGCCGCATACTCCCGCTCTATGCGCCCTTCCCCGTTGGTTACCCGCTGGAGAAATGCCTGGAGCAATAGATGGGGAAAGGCCTCCGTATAGTTCATCATCCCCTCCCAGGCTTCCGAATTGCTCCGCCAGAAACTTTGAAACTCCCGCAGCAGGGCCTCCATGTCCACGGTCCCATCGTCTCGTTCCCACTTCCACTCAGGCGGGGGGATGGCGAGCTGGGCGCTGTAGGTCATCTGCCGGGCCAGGGTTTCCCGGTAGAGGGGATTGGCCACCACGGGAGTCCCCCCCTCGATTGCCACAAGCCCCAAGTCCAAACAGAGCCGGAAGGCATCGCTTTCGGCCAGCCGGGGATTCGGCTCACCGGTTACCATGGCCTCCATGACGGACCGGATTCCGGGGTCCTCCAGGCGGTAGGCCAGGGCGTCCAGGTGGGTCTCCCGTGCAAGGATCATCTGCTCCCGCGCCTGCCGGATATGTTCAATCCTAACCGTTTCGGTACTCTCCTCATCCAGGACCCGCATGGTGGCCCGCTTAAAGAGGGAATTGACGATCCAGGGTTGGCCGCGGGATTGATCGTACACATAATCCAGGGCTTCCGCCGTGATCCGCTGGCCGGTCTCCGCCGTCCGTTGGGCAAAGAGCCGCGCGATGTCCTCTTTTTGAAAGTTCGCCAACACCGCCGAATCTTCCTTGATGTTAAAGGGCGAACCGGGGTTGACCGGCAGGCCGCCTTTGGCGGCGGTGATATAGTCCTTGAGGTCCCGCATCCCCACCAGGGCGATGGAAACCGGGAAAGTGCCCGCCCCCCGTCCGGCGAAACCGTCCCGAAGCTGGCGGAGGAAGCTAATCAAGGGTTCCCCCTGGAGGACGTCGACCTCGTCAAAGAGGACTATCAGGGATTTGGGGGCAAGCAGCGCGGCCCAGTTACCCAGGATACCGCGTACCATGCTGTGGGGATCGGCGGTTCCCGCTTCCGGAACCGGCAGGCCGGCCCAGCCAGAGAATTGCCGCAGGGCGTTACAGATGGCGGGCATGGCCATTTCCGGCTCGGTTACCCCCTGGCAACGTTCCACCGTTACATAACAGGCCGCCGCTTCCGCGCCCTCAGAGTCGGCGTTAATCTCCCGCATCCAGGTTTGGAGGAAGGTGGTTTTCCCCGTCTGCCGTGGGGCGTGGAGTACCCAATAGAGTTTATCCCGGATATACCGGTGAAGCTGGGCGCCCACCAGACGTTCTTCCGGGGGCAGCATGTAGTGGTCTTCCGGGTTACAAGGTCCGGTAGTATTAAAGAAGCGAATTGGTCGTTTATTCATAGGCAGGAGTATACCACAAAGGCCCCTTCCTTTCGCCATTATAGTGGGGGGACCGGAGTCCAAAGGACCCTGGTCTTCCGGTGGGGCTCCGCCCCGTACCCCGCCGAGGATATCCCCGCAATCACGGAGAATATCCCATTTCCTGTATTTGACCGAAGGGAAATCTTTTGGGAATACCAGTGCGTTGTTACACATGAGCGAGAGCTATCACCTGACCAAGAAGGCTATATATACCCGACTGTGTAATAGCGTGGTCGGACTCGAAGAGTCCGCTGGTTGAGATGGCTGTGCGAGAATCTATGCCGGGAGAGCCGGATGCTGGTAGAAAGACCGGGATGACTGGAGGGGAAGGCGGTATATCTGGTAGATGCCAGCGATGAATCGGTGTGAGGAAATGCGACTTACCGATGCGAAGACGGGGGAGAAGCTCAGTAACTTTCAGAGGGTTGGGAAAGGCGGCGTGATTATCGCTGACCGGGCATACGGGACCATAGCGGGGATGGAATATCTGGAGGAATGCGGGAGTGATTATCTGCTGAGGCATCGGGGTGGGGCCTTCAACCTGTATAACGAGCGACAAGAGCGGGCAGCGGTAAGGGATTTCTTTCAAACACTGGAAGCGGGGGCAAGTGGAGCGGT
>JAITLF010000151.1 GCA_031278025.1 Treponema sp. | reverse complement strand
CTCCCCCCTGCCCCCCCTCCCTCCCTCCCACCCGTCCTGCACCCATCCCGCACGTCCGAACGCAGCTCCCCGTCGCGCGGGCCCCGCTTCCCGACGCGCCGGCCCCGCTCCCCGAAGCCCCGGACCCGCTCCCCGAAGCCCCAGCCCCGCGCCCCGGCGCCCCGGCCCCGCTTCCCGGCGCGCCGGCCCCGCTTCCCGAACCGCCGGCCCCGCTTCCCGGCGCGCCGGCCCCGCCCCCCGGCGCGGTCCGGGCGGCGCTCAATTTTTAAGGCGAAGGCCTTGACATTATGTAAAGAAACCGCCGATATAAAGATGCCGCGGAGGGAAACTGAGGGGCCATCCCGAACGTCCTTAGGGGTACCGCCCGTGCCGAAGACGGCGGGATCATGGCGGTACCGCGCCGGGATCATCCGGCGGCGTGCGGCTTCATCCGGAATCCGTTTTGGCCCGCCGGGGGGAAACGGATACGGGGAAATTTCTTTTGTAAACGTAAATCTAAAAGGCAGAGGAGTATCGTAATGATCATTAAAGAGGCGATAGTAAAGGCGGCGAAGCGGGAAAACCTGAGCTATGAAATGGCCGAAGGCGTCATGGACGAAATCATGAGCGGAGCGGCCAGCGAAATTCAGATGGCGGCCTTTCTTACGGCTATGGCGGTAAAAGGCGAAACCATAGAGGAGATTACCGCTTCCGCCGCGGGCATGAGGAAGCACTGCATCCGCATCCTTCACGACATGGATGTTCTGGAAATCGTCGGCACCGGCGGAGACCGGTCCAACTCCTTCAACATTTCTACCACCTCGGCGATAGTCATTTCCGCCGCGGGAATTCCCGTGGCAAAACACGGCAACCGGGCGGCCTCCAGCAAGTCCGGGGCGGCGGACGTGCTGGAGGCCCTGGGGGTGAACATCATGGTTTCGCCGGAGCGGAGCCTGCGCCTCCTTAAGACCATCGGCCTTTGTTTCCTGTTCGCCCAAAACTACCATATCTCCATGAAGTACGTGGCCCCGGTACGGAAAGAGCTGGGCATCCGCACCATCTTCAACATCCTGGGGCCCCTGGCCAATCCGGCGGGGGCGAACATGGAACTCCTGGGGGTCTACGATCCGGACCTGCTTGAGCCTATGGCGCGGGTGCTTTCCAACCTGGGGGTAAAACGCGCCCTGGTGGTCTACGGCCAGGACAGCCTGGACGAGATCTCCCTAAGCGCTCCCACGTCTATCTGCGAAGTGCGTAACGGCGAGTTTGAATTCTCCGTGATTGAGCCGGAACAGTTCGGCCTTAAGCGGTGCAAGAAGGAAGACCTCTCCGGCGGCGCGCCGGCGGATAACGCCGGGATAACGCGGGAGATCCTCGCGGGAGCGCCGGGCCCCAAACGGGACGCGGTGCTCCTCAACTCCGCCGCGGCTATCCATATCGCCCGGCCAGAGCTTTCCCTGGCGGATGCCCTGGCCCTGGCCCGGGACGTTATCGACAGCGGCAAGGCACGGGAACAGCTTGAACGGTTCATCCGCCTGTCGGCGGCGGAGCCGTCCGCCGGGGGAGAACTCAGGTGATCCTGGACGAGATTGCCGCCCATACCCGGCTGCGGGTGGCCAGGGACCGGGAAGCGGTTCCTCCCGCCCTGATTCAGGACCGCGCTCTGGCGGCTCTGGAGAACCGGGCGGCGGAGGCGGGAACCGCCGGGTCTTTTGAGGCGGCCATTGCCGGGCCGGGGCTGTCCTTCATTTGCGAGGTGAAGAAGGCATCCCCTTCCAAAGGCGTCATCGCGGAACGCTTTCCCTATATGCGGATCGCCCAGGAATACGAGGCGGCGGGGGCGGCGGCGATATCGGTGCTTACCGAGCCTGAATACTTCTTGGGCAGCGTCCGCTGCCTTCGCGAGATAGCCGCGGCCGTACGCGTACCCGTGCTGCGGAAGGACTTTATAGTAGATTCCTATCAGATTTACGAATCGGTCCTCCTTAAGGCCGGCGCGGTATTGCTCATCTGCGCCCTTTTGGGGCCGGGCCTTTTGGAGGAATACGTCTGCCTTGCCGCCGGCCTTGATCTCGCGGCCCTGGTGGAAGTCCACACCCCGGAGGAAGCGCGGATGGCCCTGGACGCCGGGGCGCGGATCATCGGGATCAACAACCGGGACCTCCGCACGTTTCAGGTTGATCTGGGGACGACGGGCCGGATCAGGCGGCATATCCCGCCGGGGACCCTGGTTGTGGCGGAAAGCGGCGTGCAAAGCGGCGAAGACCTTCGTGTTTTACGGGAATACGCCATAGACGGCGTGCTGATAGGCGAATCCCTGATGAAGGCAGCGGACAAGAAGCGGTATCTGGAAGAACTGCGGGGTTCAGCACATGCCTAAAATCAAAATCTGCGGCCTCTTTCGGGAGGAAGACATAGCCTTTGTGAACGAAGCCCGTCCGGATTATATCGGGTTTGTATTCGCGAAAAGCCGGCGGCAGGTAACGCCGTCCCAGGCGGCGCGGCTGCGCTCCAAGCTGGGGGCGGGCATAGTCCCGGTGGGGGTCTTCGTGAACGCCCCGGTTAAGGACATAGCCGCCCTCTGCCGGGCGGGGACTATCGCCGTTGTCCAGCTTCACGGCGGCGAGGATGAGGGGTACATCAGATGCCTGCGGGAAGCCTGCGATGCTCAGGTGATCAAGGCGGCGCCGGTGAAGACACGGGACGATCTGCTGCCCCGGGCGGCGGGAGGGGGAGCGGACTTCCTGCTCCTGGACCACGGGGCCGGGGGAACCGGCGAGCGGTTCAACTGGCAGCTTGTTGTACGGGAGGGGGAAGCCGCGGGCATGTCCCGCACGTCCGGCCCCTCGTTCCGGCCTTCCGGGTTCCCCTACTTCCTCGCCGGGGGCGTTGATGTCCATACCCTGTCAGAAGCCCTGGCGGTGAACGCGGGGGGCATACCCTCCCTGGGTTTAGCTTTTTACGGGATCGATGTCTCAAGCGGCGCGGAAACCGGCGGGGTAAAAGACCGGGACAAGATACTGCGCCTGGTAGAATTAGTACGGAAACACGAGTTCGTAAATCTGAATGGAGGAACGGAGTGAATAAGAGCGGCAGATTTGGCGGTTACGGCGGGCAGTACATTCCCGAAACCCTGATGAACGAAATCATCAATCTTGAAAAGGCATACAATCAATACAAGGATGACCCGGACTTTACGGCGGAGCTTGAGGGGCTGCTCAAAAATTACGCCGGACGGCCTTCGTTGTTATACTACGCGGAAAAGATGAGCGCCGACCTTGGGGGGGCAAAGGTTTACCTGAAGCGGGAGGACCTGAATCATACGGGGTCTCACAAAATCAACAACGTACTGGGCCAGGCGCTTTTGGCGAAGAAGATGGGGAAGACCCGGCTCATTGCCGAGACCGGCGCGGGGCAGCACGGGGTCGCCGTCGCCACCGCCGCGGCACTGCTGGGGCTGCGGTGCGAAATCTTCATGGGCCAGGAAGATACCGGGCGGCAGGCCCTGAACGTGTACCGGATGCGCCTTTTGGGGGCCGCGGTACATGCCGTTGCCTCCGGGACACGGACCCTAAAGGACGCGGTAAACGAGACCATGCGGGAATGGGTTGGCCGGGTCCACGATACCCACTACGCCCTGGGGTCGGTCATGGGGCCTCATCCTTTTCCCACCATAGTCCGGGATTTTCAGAGCGTGATAAGCCGGGAAGGGCGGCGGCAGATTCTACAGAAGGAGGGGAAGCTGCCGGCGGCGGTCCTTGCCTGTGTAGGAGGCGGGAGCAACGCTATGGGCATGTTCTACCACTTCATCCCCGATGCCGGCGTCAGGCTCATCGGCTGCGAGGCGGCGGGCCGGGGCCTGGACACGGACAAACACGCCGCCACCATCGCCAAAGGCAGCGTGGGTATCTTTCACGGCATGAAGTCCTACTTCTGCCAGAACGGCGAAGGCCAGATAGCCCCGGTCTATTCGATTTCCGCCGGGCTGGACTATCCGGGCATAGGGCCGGAACACGCGTGGCTCCACGATTCAGGCCGGGCGGAATATGTACCGGTTACCGATGAAGAGGCGGTATGCGCCTTTGAATACCTGGCCCGGGCCGAGGGGATCATCTGCGCCATAGAAAGCGCCCACGCGGTAGCCTATGCCCGCCATCTGGCGCCTCAGCTTGGGAAAGACGAGACTATCATCATCTGCCTCTCCGGAAGGGGGGACAAGGATGTGGCCGCCATTGCGCGGTATCGGGGGAAGGACATTCATGAGTAACATTGCGCGGGCTTTTGAAAAGGGAACGGCGTTTATCGGCTTTGTAACCGGCGGGGACCCGGACATAGAAACCTGCGCGGACGCTGTCCTGGAAATGACCCGGGCCGGCGCGGACCTGGTGGAAATCGGCATCCCGTTCTCGGACCCCATTGCCGAAGGCCCGGTCATTCAGGATGCGAACATCCGCGCCCTGGCCGCCGGCACAACGCCGGAAAAACTATTCGGCATGGCAGCGCGCATACGGAAGCAAACCGCCGTACCCCTGGTGTTCCTCACCTACCTCAACCCGGTATTCCGGTGCGGGTACGGCCGCTTTTTCCGCCGTTGTCAGGAAAGCGGCGTGGACGGCGTCATCATCCCCGACCTGCCGTTTGAAGAGCAAGATGAAGTACGGCCCGCCGCGTCGATGCGCGGGGTGGACCTTATTTCCCTCATCGCCCCCACCTCGCGGGAGCGGGCCGCCGAAATCGCCCGGAACGCGGCGGGATTCCTGTACATGGTGTCGTCCCTGGGCGTTACCGGCATACGGGGCGGCATAGACGCCGGCCTTGCCGCACGGATCGCCCAGGTCCGTTCCGCGACAAACCTGCCGGCGGCGGTCGGCTTTGGCATACACACCCCCGCCCAGGCAAAGGAGCTTGCCCGCGTTGCCGACGGCGTCATCGTGGGGAGCGCCATCGTCAAGATTACCGCGGAATACGGCAAGGAAGCCGCACCCCACATCTACCGCTACGTAAAGGAAATGAAGGAAGCGATGACGGCGAGCCGCTAAGAGGCCTCGCCACCCCTTTGGGGGTCCGGAGGGCCGGGGTCCTTCGGCCCCATGCCCCCCAGCAGAGTGCGGGGCGGAGCCCCGCGCACTCTTCGGGGGTGTGCCCCGCGTTTGCGCGGATATCCCCCGCGTTTGCGCGGATATCCCCCCGCGCCAAAGGGGACATCCCCCCGCGCCCCGCCGGATAGACACGCCGGGAAAAGTATCGACAGAACTTGCGGCATGGCAGCTTGCGCGGAATGCCCGGCAGAACATAGTCCGGTGGCAGGTTACGACAGAAGACGCCCGGATAAAACCGCAGAGCGTATATCCCGTTCTTTAGTTTGAACAGCCTGCTCGCAGGTCCTGTCTATTGTGCCCGCAATAACCGCCGGCCGGGCCCGATCCTGCATATTCCTCGTCTGCTTCATCCTCCTATCGTATCCGGGGGTGAACGTTTCCCGCTTATCACGGGGTAATGACAAATAATGAAAATAATGCTTGACACCCTAAGAAAGGGGAGTTACCATTTTTTAGGCCGGAGTGTTACGCAACACATGCCGGCAAACTCCACAAATTCCTGATTAAGGAGGAATGTATGCCAAAATGGTTGGATCATGCGGTGTTTTATGAAATTTATCCCCAGTCCTTTTACGACGCCAATGGGGACGGGATCGGCGACTTGGAGGGCGTCATCCAAAAGCTGGGCTATATCAAGAGCTTGGGCTGCAACGCGCTGTGGCTTAACCCTTGCTTTGATTCGCCCTTCAAAGACGCGGGTTATGATGTGCGGGATTACAAAAAGGTCGCCCCCCGGTACGGTACAAACGGCGACTTAAAGCGGCTTTTTTCCACAGCCCATGAAAAAGGGATCAAAACGCTGCTCGATCTTGTTCCCGGTCATACCAGTGAGGAACACGAGTGGTTCAGGGAAAGCGCGAAGGCTCATCCCGCGCGGGAGTACCGGAACCGTTATATCTGGACGGATCACCCCTTCAAACGCGCCGAGGGGCTGGGGTTTATCGGCGGCGAAACCGAACGGCCGGCGACCTACGTCATCAATTTTTTCAAAGCCCAGCCGGCGCTCAACTTTGGTTTTTATAAGCCTGACGAAACCTGGCAGTTGCCTATGGATCATCCTGACGGTATCGCGACGCGGGAGGCAATAAAGGATGTTATGCGTTTCTGGCTCGACGCGGGCTGTGACGGGTTCCGGGTGGACATGGCGGGATCCCTGGTGAAGCGCGACGATAGTAACAGAAACGGCACCCAGGCGCTGTGGCGCAATATCCGGGCTATGCTCGATAAAGAATACCCGGAGGCGGCGATTGTTGCGGAGTGGAGCTATCCCAAACAGTCAATTCCCGGTGGTTTTCACGCGGACTTCTTTCTTGATTTTAGCGACAACTCAGGCGGTTACCGCAGCCTGCTCCGGGATTACACGATAGACGAAGACAACAGGATTACAAGCGGCGACGCCAGTTTTTTCAAAAAAACCGGTAATCACGATATTCGCCGGTTCCTTGGCGAATACCTCGACCACTACGGAATAACAAAAGATAACGGCTATATCAGCCTTGTTACCGGCAACCATGACACGGTTCGCGGGCGGTACAATCTTGAGCCGGATGAGCTAGTCCTTGCCTATGCGTTTATCTTTACGATGCCCGGCGTGCCGTTTCTCTACTATGGAGACGAGATCGGCATGCGTTATCTCAATATTCCCACCAAAGAAGGCGGGTATTTCCGCACCGGTTCGCGGACGCCTATGCAGTGGAACCGGTGCGCGAATCTTGGGTTTTCCACGGCGGCGGCGGATAAACTCTACCTGCCGGTTGATCCGGCTCCTGACGCTCCGGCCGTGGAACAGGCGGAAAAAGACCCCGCATCAATGCTGCACAAGGTACGCGCGCTGTTAAAGCTGCGCGGCGAAAATCCTGATTTACAAGGGCGGGCAAACCTTGAAATCGTCCATGGGGACGACGGGAAATTGCCGTTTATGTATAAGCGGGGTTCCTTTGTCCTTGCCGTGAATCCGGGCGAAGAAGAAGTGATTGTTCCTGCTTCTTTTGATGTACCCAAGCCGTTTTTTTCTATTGAACAATCGCCCGGCGGATGCTCAATGACCGGCGGCACATGCCGTATGGACAAGCAAAGTTTTAGTATTTGGCGTGTATAATTTTTTATAAGGAGTTTTATATGAAAGGGATGAATTTGATTTCTGTATGGGTGATTTTGACGGCGCTGGTATTGACGGGGTGTGATAAAACGCGGGAAACCACGAGAACCACCAGCATTGAATTCTTTTCGACCAAGCCGGAAAACATGGCGACGCTGCAAAAGCTGGTCGATGCGTTTACTGCGGAGAACTCCGGGATAAAGGTTACGCTGTCATCGCCGGCTCAGGCGGGGAGCGTACTCCGCAGCCGCCTTACCAAGAACGACATGCCCGACGTACTCGCAATCGGCGGCGACAATCTGTATACCGAACTGTCCGGTTCGGGTATTCTGCTTGATATAAGCGGAGAGGCTTTTAATTCCCGCATCCAGGGATCGTATCAGAATATGCTTTTCGATCTGCACAGCGATAAATCGAAAACCG
Source organism: Treponema sp. (assembly GCA_031278025.1). Next base: position 4,522 of record JAITLF010000151.1, on the reverse strand, counting down.
TGTACGGCATTCCCTATGCGGCAAACGCGAGCGGGGTCCTCTACAACAAAGAAATTTTTGCCCAATACGGCGTCTCCATTCCCCAAACCTGGGATGAATTTATCCAAACCGCCGCCGTGTTCAAAAACAACGGCGTCAACCCCTTCCTTTTAACGTTCGCCGATCAATGGACGCTGCTCCCCATCTGGAATAGCCTGGTCCCCTCCCTTATTCCCGCAAGTTTTGCATCAGGCAAAGCGGTGGGCGCCGCGTCCTTCGCGGGAACCCACGAGGAAGTATTGAGGAAATACCTGGCCATTACCGCCCTTACGGAAAATGATTACATGGGAACAAGCTACGACGACGGTAACAAGGCATTTGCTCAGGGGCAGGCGGCAATGATGATTAACGGCGTATGGGCCATTCCTGAATTCAAGAAAACAAACGCCGCCTTCGGGGTAGACACCTTTCCGTTTCCCGCGACAAACGAGGTCTCGAAAAACTACATCGTATCCGGTATTGACGTCCTGTTAGCCGTTTCCGCGTCAACAAAGAATAAGGCGGCGGCGCTTGCTTTTATTGATTTTTTAACCCGGCAAGAAAACGCCCAACGGTACGTGGATGAGCAATTCGCGTTCAGCGCGGTAAACGGCGTGGTGCAGGAAGCGCCCGAGGCCGCCGGCATAGCGGAAGTAATCGCGGCGGGACGCGTCGCTGATTTTCCGGACCACAGCTACCCCGCAGGGTACGATCTTGCCGCAATCCTTTCCCAATTTGCGCTCAACCATAAAAACGGGAAGGATGCAGACCAGAATATTAAGGAGACCCTTGACGCCTGTGATAGAGAATTTGACGCTTTGAAATAACACCGGGAATAAATTCCGCGGACGCCATTAGGACAATCCGCGGTTTTTTGCAGGCGGTGAATATTATTGAAGGAGAATATTATGGCGGGAAAAACATCCCCTCAGCACCGTTCAATTGAACGAATTTCGCATGAGCGAATTTCGCCTTTCTATTACGCGGTAGCCATTCCGCTCACGTTTCTTTTTCTTATGCTGCATACGCTTCCTTTTTTGCAGGGTGTTTTTTACAGCTTTACAAACTGGAAGGGATACGGTGCATGGCGGTTTTCAGGATTTGTCAATTATACCCAGATGTTTCGGGATACCAAAATATTAGAGGCATACTTGTTTACGTTTAAGATGACGATATGCTGTACCATCTTGGTAAACATACTCAGCATCGCCCTTGCGTGCGGACTTAACTCGAAAATAAAAATAAAATTTTTTCTGCGTTCTGTTTATTTCCTGCCCTATATGCTGGGAACCCTGATCATCAGCTTTGTCTTCAAACAAATTTTTACCAATATACTTCCAATTTGGGGTCGCTCGCTTGGTGTTGAGGCTTTATCGACAAACATATTGGGAACAAGCGGCGCATGGATCGGTATTCTGTTTGTTACGGTGTGGCAGTCCCTCGCGTTTAACACGGTAATTTATCTTGCCGGTTTGCAGAGCATCGACGCCGGCCTCTATGAAGCGGCGGCAATTGACGGGTGTACCGGTTTCAGCCGGTTTGCCCGTATCACCTTCCCCCTCATCGCGCCGTTTTTTACGATAAACATGGTCCTCTGCGGAAAAGGATTTTTAATGATGTTCGACCAGATTTTTGCGTTAACCGGCGGCGGCCCCGGTACTTCAACCCAGACCATTGCGGTATTGATCTATAAACGGGGATTTGACGGCGGACAGTTTGCCTACCAGAGCGCTAACGCGGTGGTGCTTTTTCTTGTTGTCGTATTAATTTCGTTATTTCAGCTTAAAATACTGGAAAAGAGAGAGAAACAGTATGTGTAAAATATCAACCCCTCGCGGCATGACCGCGCGTGATACGGCTTCCTATTCTTTAACGGCCCTGCTGTTGCTGCTTGCCGCCGTCGTTATCTTCGGCGTGTTGTATGTCGCGCTGGTTGTGGCGCTTAAAACGCCGGATCAGATGACCAATGTGTTAAGCCCGCCGAATCCCGCCCATTTTAGGAATTTTCTCGACGCGTGGAACATGACAAATTATCCTGAAAAGTTTTTCAACACCTTTATTATCACCCTTATTACGTTGCCTTTTACCCTGATAACCAACAGCGCCGCTGCCTACGCCATTACGCGGAACCGGAACAAGTCAAAGTTTTTTAACCTTATCTACTATTATTTTATCAGCGCGATGTTCATCCCTTTCCAGGTCTTGATGTTGCCGCTGGTAAAACACGCATCGTTCCTGCATCTGGACAATATACTGGGCATCAGTTTTCTCTACATTGTTTTCGGCCTTCCGATGAACACCTTTTTATACTGTGGTTACGTGAAAGGACTCCCGAAAGACATTGAGGAGGCGGCGCTCATCGACGGTTTAAGCCAGTCAAAATCGTTCTTCCATATTGTGTTCCCGCTTATGAAACCGATACATTCTACGGTCGCCATTTTTTCCGTCATGTGGACATGGAACGATTTTTTAATGCCCCTTCTTTTGTTGACAAAACCCCATGAACAGACCCTGCAATTGTCCCAGTATGTTTTTCAGACCCAATTTTCAACCAACTACAACCTGGCCTTTGCATCCTACATCCTAGTACTGCTGCCGGTACTGGTTATGTACTGCATATTCCAGCGCCAGATCATTTCTGGTGTCATGAGCGGAGCGGTAAAGGGATAAAGAAGGGGGAATCCCCATAAGGAAATTCAACCGCGAAGACATCGAAGGTGAATAAGGTTCCGCAAAAAAATCTCTCTTCTCTTTCTTGCGTCGTTGTGGTTGCCGTCTTATTTGTAAACTAGAATTGTTCAGAAACTAAAGTTTCTGAACAACTTCCTCTAAAAAACGCAAAGACTTGTGAGATAACCAACCGGGTTACCTCACAAGTCTACTGTGTGCAGGTGGGGCGTTATGCGCAACGCCGCCTTGAATTTTTGAGAGTTTATTGATACTATTAATACGACATAAAATGTCGAGGAGCGATCTATGATTACATTGTGGCTTTTGATTATAATCTACCTTTCTTTTATCAGTTTAGGATTGCCTGATTCACTGCTTGGATCCGCATGGCCTTCAATGTATAATTTATTAAACGTTCCGTTGCATTACGCCGGATTCATCTCCATGATTATTGCCGGAGGAACGGTCGTCTCAAGCATATTCAGTGAAAGAATTATCCGGCGTTTTGGAACCGGCATAGTTACGGCCATTAGCGTTCTGATGACCGCTGTTGCCCTTATTGGATTTTCATTTTCCCGTGTTTTTTGGATATTATGCCTTTGTGCTGTTCCGTTAGGTTTAGGCGCCGGTTCCGTTGACGCCGCATTGAATAATTACGTGGCGCTGCACTATAAAGCGAGACATATGAATTGGCTCCACTGTTTTTGGGGTGCCGGGGCTTCTCTTGGCCCAATAATCATGTCGGCTTTTTTGATAAATAAAAATTCATGGAATTCAGGATACAGGACTATTGGAATAATACAATTTTGCCTTGTTGCGGTGTTATTTGTGTCATTGCCTTTATGGAAAAATGATAATGCGCAAAAAAATTCACCACAACGTAATTCAATCGAATTCAAGCGGTTGTTTTATATAGTTGGGGTTAAACAAATTCTCATAGCATTTTTCTGTTATTGTGCCATTGAAACAATAACGGGATTATGGGGCAGTAGTTATTTGGTAATGGCAAAGAAAATATCTCCTGAAATTGCCGCACAATGGATGGCATTATATTACATTGGAATAACTTCAGGCCGATTTATATCAGGTTTTGTAACAATGAAATTAAATAACAGGCAAATGATCCGTTTAGGGCAGATACTAATTGGCGGAGGGATCATCGTTTTAGTTTTACCATTTGGTAACAGTACATTATTGCCGGGACTCTTTATGATAGGTCTTGGTTGTGCCCCAATTTTTCCCAGTTTACTGCATGAAACGCCAAAAAATTTTGGAGGAGAGTATTCGCAGGCAATAATGGGAATACAAATGGCAAGCGCATATATTGGCACTACATTAATGCCACCTCTATTTGGATGGCTTGCTTCGCATATAAGATTTAATATATTCCCGATATTTATTGGAATAATATTAATAATAAAAATAATAATGGTTGAAATATTAAATAGAAAAATTGATTGCAAAAAATAAATGGAGTGCGGGTAGCACGGCGCATAACTCGGCAACACCGTTGCCGCAGTCTGTATATGCTTTGCCGCCGGGCCCCTCGGGGTTCCGGCTGGCTCTGGTCTCGTACCTCTGCCATGCAGGGGCCGCGCCCCAGTTGCACCGGGGAACATTCCCACTGTCAACAAGTTAAGGGCAACCCTCTCTCAACAGTTTGATTTGTGGTTATGATGAAAATGTGGTTTTCTCACCTATTCCTTTCTTGGCACTTCACGGTTTGGCCGTATCGGTACTATCCGCCATCGTATCTCCGATACCAGTATTTTCAGGTAAGATTGTCATCCGTTATCAATATCCCGATGAGCCGATCCTGTAATACCCCTACCGC
>JAITLF010000138.1 GCA_031278025.1 Treponema sp. | reverse complement strand
CCTGCCGCGCCGGACCGGGCTATACGCTCCAATCTTTTTTACCGCCTTGTGGCGGTAAAAAAGGATTTCCGCTTCTATCCCTTGCGCGGGTCCCTGTTCGCGGGGATGATTCTCGCGGTTTTACTGTCATGCGCGGGGAATACGGCCTTTCCGGACGGTCCCCGCTTCCTCACCATTCGGGACGCGGATACGGGCCGCCTTTACGGGCAATGGCCGCTCTGGAAAACTCTGCCGGAAGAGGCCGGGGCGGTTCAGGAATCCGCGCCCCAATTCTCCGTTGAGTTTGTCCATTCGGTGAACAACAGCCCGGTAAGGGAAACCTTCGCCGTCAACCGTGACGGCGGTATAAGCGCGGTAGAGGCGCGGTTCTACTCCTTCGGCGCGGGGATGCCTTCCGATTTGGAAGACGGCCTTAAATTGAGCCGGGACGGAGACGCCCTGGTACTCAGCGGATTTGCGGACGCCGGGCCTGGCCGCCGCGAACTCAGTTATATAGTGGGAACCGTGTCGGATCACCTTTTGTATATTAATGGCGAAACAGTAAGTCTGCGGAACCTTTGCGGCAGGAACGCCCATATCAGGATACAAGTTACAGGAGAAGACTAATATGGCACATCAGGAAAAAGAGATTCACGTTTTAGGCGAAAAGGAAACAGAAGAACTGATCGCCCAGTTTGACCGGGAATCCAATGTGCGCCGTTTTTCCGGCATCCCCGACTACCTCATCAAGGGAATGCTCCTCCTCTTTACCGCCTATGTGGTATGGGTAACCCTGATAATATCCCTGCCCGAACAGATACGCCGAAGCGCCTTTCTGGGGATTCTCATCTTCGCCGGCTACATGCTCTACCCCGTAAAGATGGGTATGACTAAACGGCTTAACCACATCCCCTGGTATGACTTTGTACTGGGTGTCCTGGGCGCCGTCGCGTTCTTCTACTACGTGGTGAATTTCCAGGTGATCATCAACCGGGCGATCATGCTCCAGCCGCTGGACGTGGTGATGGGTGTAGCCGGGATTCTCATCCTCGCGGAACTGTGCCGCCGGGTAGTAGGAATACCGATACTGATAGTAGCCGGCGGTTTTATCACCTACGCCCTTGTCACAGGTTTTTCCCTTAAACGGATCGTCCACCAGCTTTTCTACACCACCGACGGCATCATCGGCACGCCCATCGGCGTATGCTCCACATTTATCGTACTCTTTATTTTCCTGGCCGCGATCCTGGAAAGGTCGGGGATCGCCTCTTTCTTCATAGATCTTGCGAATTCCGTGGCGGGTTTCGCTTCGGGGGGCCCGGCGAAGGTAGCGGTTATCGCCAGCGCCTTTGAGGGCATGTACTCGGGAAGCTCCGTGGCGAACACCGTGGGTTCCGGCAGCGTGACTATCCCGGTGATGAAGAAGATCGGCTACAAACCGGAATTCGCCGCCGCGGTGGAAGCCGCCGCCTCAACGGGCGGCCAGATCATGCCCCCCATCATGGGAGCGGCCGCCTTCCTCATGGCGGAACTGACCGGCATCCCGTATCCGGTGATCGCCGTGTCCGCGATACTGCCTGCCGTGCTTTACTTTACCGGCATCTTCCTGATGATCCACTTTGAGGCAAAGAAACTGAATCTCAAGGGCCTGCCCAGGGAGGAAATACCCAACTTCTGGAAACTGCTCGTCTTCAGGGGCTATTTGTTCCTTCCGGTAATTATGCTCGTGGCCCTGATGAGTTTCGGCTTTACCCCCGCCTACGCCGCCTTTTTCGCCATCATCACCGCCATCGTGGTCAGTATGTTCCGCAAGGATACCCGCTTTACGCCCGCGACTTTCCTTGAAGCGCTGGCGGCGGGTTCCCGCAATACCATCGGTGTCGCTATGGCCTGCGCCATCGCGGGCATTGTGGTGGGGATTGTGTCCCTTACCGGCCTGGGCCAGGTCCTTATCGCCCTGCTCCTCACGGTGGCGAACAACAGCCTCTTTCTCGCCCTGATCCTCACCATGATCGCCTGCCTCATCCTGGGCATGGGGATCCCCACCACGGCGAACTACGTGATCATGGCGACTATTACCGCGCCTATCGTGATACGCATGGGAGTCCCGGTAATGGCGGCCCACATGTTCGTGTTTTACTTCGGCATCGTGGCGGACATTACGCCCCCTGTCGCACTGGCCGCATACGCGGGCGCGGCCATAGCCAAATCCAACCCCATCAAGACCGGCGTCATCGCGACCCGGCTTGCCATTACGGCCTTTATCATTCCCTATATTTTCGCCTTTAGTCCGGAGATGCTCCTCATCGACACGGATATTCTGCATGTAATACGGATCATCATCACATCGGTAATCGGTATGTTCGGCCTCGCGACCGGGCTTGAAGGCTATATGTTTATTCCGGCGATTCTTCCGGAACGGCTTATGGCTGTCGCGGGCGGCCTCTGCCTTATCCATCCGGGGCTTCTTACCGATACGGGCGGCCTCGTTCTCATCGCCGTGGTATTAACGTTTCAGTTAATACGCAGAAGGCGCGGCCTTGTGAAACAGGCCGGCGGGCCTAAATACTGAATACCGCCTTTGCTATCGAAAAATAGATAATCAGCGATGCGCCGTCGACAACTGTCGTGATAAGCGGCGCGGCCATAATGGCGGGGTCTACCTTTAGCCTTTTCGCGAACATGGGCAGGATGCAGCCGACGCTTTTTGCCGTTAATACCGTCGCAAAGAGGCTCAGGGTAACCGTAAAGGCCAGCACCGCGTTTTTGCCGTTCATAAAGTATATGCGCACAAAATTGACAATGCCAAGGGCTATGCCGCAGAGCGCGGCTATGCGTATCTCCCGCCAAAGTACCCGCAGTATGTCCCTCAGCCGTATCTCTCCCAGAGCCATGCCGCGGATAACCAGCGCCGACGCCTGGGCGCCCGCGTTTCCACCGGTGTCCATCAGCATGGGGATAAAGGCGACCAGGACGGGCAGTATCGCCAGGGCGTCTTTAAACCCGGCGATGATGCCGCCGGTGATTGTCGCCGACAGCATGAGTACCAAAAGCCAGACTATGCGGTTTCTCGCGAGTTTCAGTATGCTTGTTTTAAGGTACGGTTCATCGGACGGGGCCAGGGCGTTCATCTTCTCGAAGTCTTCGGTATTTTCTTCTTCGATAATATTTACAATATCGTCAACGGTAATGATGCCGACAAGCCGCTGTTCCGTATCCACCACCGGCATGGCAAGCAGCCCGTATTTCTTGAACATGCCGGCCACTTTTTCCTGATCGTCGGTGGTCTGCGCGAAGACAAGCTTGGTATCCATAATATCGCCGATTCGCTCGCCGGGTTTTACCAGCATCAGTGTTTTTGCCGAAACAACACCGACAAGCATTCTGTCGCGCCGTATCACATAACAGGTATAAATGGTTTCCCTGTTAAGGCCTGTTTCCCGGATGGCGTCGAACGCTTCCCTGACCGTTACGTCTTCGCTCAGATCGACATATTCGGTAGTCATAATACTTCCGGCGGAATCTTCCGGGTAACGCAAAAGCTGGTTGATAACCCTTCTTTTTTCGGGGTTGACGTTCTGCAATACGCGCTTTACCACATCGGCGGGCATTTCCTCGATAAAGTCCACCGCGTCGTCGGCAAACAGGCTGTTTATGATCTCGCCGATTTCGCTGTCGGTAAGCGCTTCTATAATAACCTGCTGTTCGTCGGCATCGATATACGAAAACACATCGGCCGCTATGCTTTTCGGCAGCATACGGAAAATCTGAACAGCCTTTTCCTTGCTTAATTCCCCAAATATTTCGGCAATGTCCGCGGT
>JAITLF010000077.1 GCA_031278025.1 Treponema sp. | reverse complement strand
CTGCGGGTATCCTCCGAATAGGGTTCCGCCCCGGCAAAGGCCCGTTTCAGTTTGATGCTGTCACGGCTGACCCCCTCGGCCCGCATGATGGACTCGACGTGGAGCAGGAAACTCGGGGTGGCGTGTACCACCGTGGTGCCGAAGTCCTGCATAAGCCGGAACTGCCGGGTGGTGTTTCCCGCGCCCGAGGGAATAACCAGCATCCCCACTTCCTCGCCGCCCGCGTGCAGGCCCAGGCCGCCGGTAAAGAGGCCGTAGGTTATCATGTTCTGGAACACATCATCTTTGGTACAGCCCGTGCCGTAGATGCAGCGGGCCACATAGCCCGTCCACCTTTTAATGTCTTCCCGGTTAAAATAAATGGTAGTGGGGATGCCGGTAGTGCCGCTTGAGGCGTGGAGCCGTATTACTTCTTCTTTTGGAATGCTGAGCAGCCCGTAGGGGAAGGCTTCCCGGAGATCGTGCTTCGTGGTAAAGGGGATTCGCCTGATGTCGTCAAGCGTTTTAATATCATCGGCGCTTCTTATTCCCGCCCCGGGAAGCCGTTCCCGGTAAAAGGGGGTGCGCAGAGCCCAGCCTGCGGCGGTACGCAGCCTTTCAAGCTGCAGCGCTTCCAGGTCCGGCAGGGGCATGGTTTCGATTTCGGGATTCCAGTATTGATACTTCATTCGCTTTCCCGTCCCAGGTTAAAGGCTTTACTGTTAATCTCCGCAAGCTCCGGGGCCCTGGCGGCGAACATGGCGCTGATGGCGCTTTCCAGGATTTCCGGGGGAACCGGGAGAAAGGGGGAGGCCGCTCCCACCATGACCATGTTTACCGCGCGGGGATGCCCGGCTTTTTTGGCAAGCGCGCCGGCGTCCACCAGGCGGTATACGGGGAAACGCCTGATCACGGCGGTAATACCGTCGAGTTCAGGGTAGTCCGGGATATTGACAAAGGGTTCCGAGGCGGTAACCAGCGCGCCATTTGGCCCGAGCCACGCGGCGTAACGCAGACTCTCCAGGGGTTCCATGGCGATGATAAGGTCCGCGCCGCCCCTGGGTACCAGGTCCGAGGCGATGGCCCCGCCGGAAATGCGCAGGTGCGCCAGTACCGCGCCCCCCCGCTGGGCCATGCCGTGTACCTCCGACTGGCGCACGTTAAGCCCCGCGCTCACCGCGGCATGGGCGATAATCGCCGCGATGGAAAGCACGCCCTGACCGCCCACGCCGGCCAGAATTATGTCCCGCTTCACACGCCCTCCGTTGTTTTCCGGGACCGCCGCTTTCTGCGCCGCTTCCCGCGAGGCTTCGGGCGCGGCCGGTGCGGTTCCGGCCCTGGACGAGGCCGCTTCGCCGGCCTTCGCCGCTTTCTGTCGTTTCCGGTAAGCCTCAAGGCATTCGCGCCTGAAGATCACCACGGAAAGGCCGGGGTATTCGATTTCCGCGCGCAGTTTTGCCGCGTTTTCTTCGAGGAGCTGCCCCTTCGCCTCAAGCTCAAGGAGATGATCCGGATCGACTCCGACTCCCAGTACGATCTGTTTTAACCGGGGCGAGGGCACAATGGTATTCTGACAGCCCGTCATGGCGACGATGGAGTTGTCCAGGATGACCAGGGTCATCGGCGTATTGGCCGCCGCGGCGTCTACCAGGCCCGTTATCCCCGAATGGAGGAAGGTGGAATCCCCGATAACGCCGACAACGTGTTTCAGGCCGGCGTCCGTAGCGCCCCGGGCCATGCCCACGGAAGCGCCCATACAGACGATGGTCTCGGGAACGCCGTAGGGGGGCATTGCGCCCAAAGAATAGCAGCCGATGTCGGAGGTAATCGCAAGCGAATCAAGGCCTTCCACCGCTTTCTTGATCGCCGCGTAACTGTCGCCGTGGGGGCAGCCCTTGCAGAGTTGGGGCGGCCGGCCCGGCAGTCTGGGAATATCCAGGGCCTTGAACTTTACCGAACCGCCCTCGACAGTAAGACTGTCGCTCAGGATGTTCGGCAGGGGGGGCAGGCCCAGGCCCCGGCGTACCGTGTCCGGATCCAGTTCGCCGGAACGGTCAAGGGCGCCGTCGAGTTTCCCCGTAATGGTCAGGTCCGGGGGTAATATCCCCCGCAGTTTTCCCTCGATAAAGGGCTGCCCCTCCTCTATCACGATGACCCGTTCCGCCTTTTCGCAGACAGCGCGTATCTGATCCGCCGGCAGCGGATACGCGCCGATGTGAAGCCGCGCGGGAACCCGGCCGCCCCGGGATTCGGCAAAATCGGCAAGGTTTTCCTCGTAGTAATTCCCGCCAAGCCCGGCGGTGATAACCGCGAAGCCGGTATCGGCATTGTCCAGTTCCAGTTTATTGACCCGGTACCCGGCGGACCATTCCCGGATCTCATCCTGTTTTTCGATGAGGGAGAGGTAGTTCCGCCGGGCAAAAGCCGGAAGCAGCATCCACCGGGTCCTGTCTTCGGCCTTGGAAAGCGGATTCCGTTCCCGCGGAGGCCGGACAGCTATCGCCGCCCGCGCGTGGGACAGGCGTGTGGAAAGCCTGAACATCACCGGCACGGAAAAACGCTCCGAAAGATCGAAGGCGTCGCGGGCCATGTCGTAGGCTTCCTGCTGGTCCCTCGGTTCAAGACAGGGAATCATGGCAAAATCCGCGTAAAAACGGGAATCCTGCTCGTTCTGGGAGCTGTGCATCCCGGGATCGTCCGCCACGGCGATCACCAGGCCGCCCCTGATCCCCAAAAGCGCCGCGTTCATAAACGGGTCGGAGGCCACGTTAAGCCCCACGTGTTTCATGGTGACAATGGCCCGTTTCCCCGCGAAGGAAGCGCCCAGCGCGGCTTCGAAGGCGGTCTTTTCGTTGGAACACCATGCCGCGGTAAAATCGCCCCACCCGTGAGCGGCCCCCATACCGGCGTTTTTTTCGTACTCGCCGATCAGGTACTCCATAATTTCCGTAGAAGGAGTTCCCGGATACCCGTAAGCGCCGCTTAATCCCGCGTGAAGCGCCCCGAGGGCCGCCGCCTCATCACCCAAAAGGGCCAATACCGTTTCTGCCATAATTCCTCTCGTTGGATTATTATACCAAAAAACATAATTTTGTTAAAGGGTTGTTGTACGGAAGCCAGCAATTTTACATTTACCGGTCTATGATTGCCGAAAATGCCGCCGTGTACGAAGCGCGCAAGGGATTGGAGGGGCGCGGAGCGTTCCCGAAGGGAATGGAGCGGAGCGGAACCCCGGAAAGCCCGGTTTCCGGCACGAA
>JAITLF010000391.1 GCA_031278025.1 Treponema sp. | reverse complement strand
CGCCCGAATTTCTTATAAAAACTGTGATACATGTAAAATTACTGATGAGACAACGCGGTTCCTTGCGCAATTCCCCTAACAGGGGTATAATAGGAATATCGTTAAAAAGATAAAATTTTATTTATTTGAATGGGGGTGTTCATGGCAACATCAGCAGCGGTAAAAGATACCGGCCCGGAGAATTATGATTTTCCTCCGGAGCTTGTTACGTTTATCGACGAATGGAAGGTAAAACCCGGCAGTCTCATTATGATCCTGCATAAGACTCAGGAGACCTTTGGATATATTTCCCGGACTTCGGCGGAAAAGCTGGCCCGTATGACCGGTATTCCGCTGGCGCGGATCTACGGGGTCATCACGTTTTACCATTTTTTTAAGACCGTCAAACCGGGAAAATTCAAGATTTCCGTTTGCCTGGGGACCGCTTGTTATCTCAAGGGCGGTCAGGACCTTATTGAGGAAGCCCGGAACATATTGGGGCTTGCCGAGGGCGGAGTTACCGATGACGGTCTTTTTTCCATTGATCCGGTCCGTTGTGTAGGTTGCTGCGGTCTTGCCCCGGTGATCACCGTGGGAACCGACACCTACGGCAAGGTAACCAAGGACCAGCTTCCGGAGATCATCGCCAAATACACAAACGGCTGACGACCGTTTTCTGTTATCCGGGGGCCGTGTGCACTTTACCCTTTGCGATCTTGTAACCGATATAACCCAAAACGCGGCGGAGTCGGGGGCGGACTTGGTGGAACTGGATGTCCGGGAGACGGACAGGGAGTTCAGGTTTACCGTCAGGGATAACGGCAGGGGTATGGATCAGGACGAAGTTGAACGGGCCAAGGACCCTTTTATAACCGACGGGATTAAACATCCCCGCCGCAAGGTGGGGCTGGGCATCCCCTTTCTGATTCAAACCGCCCTTCAGTCGGGAGGCGGCTGGGATTTACAATCCCAAAAACGCCGGGGAACGACGGTCGGCGCCTGGTTCGACATGACCAATGTGGATACCCCCCCAATAGGGGAACTTTCCGGAATGTTCAGGACGGTTCTGCTTTTTGCCGGTCCCGAAGAGATCCGGATACGCCGTTCCCTGGAACGCGGGGTCCGGAATAATCAATATGAAGTTTGTAAGTCGGAATTAGTCAAGGTTTTGGGGGATCTGGAAGACGCCGGTTCCCTGATCTTGATGGACCAATATCTTCGTTCGATAGAAACAGACGAACCAGAGGAAGACGAAAAACAACAATAATCTGAGATTGAGAGGAGAGGAAAATGGCTAAAATGAGCTTGGAAGATTTGAGGAAACTCAGGGATTCCAAAAAAAACGACCTTCGTAAACGTGACGCCGAAGGGAAGGAAATTCAGGTTATCGTGGGTATGGGAACCTGCGGTATCGCCGCAGGCGCCAAGGTGACGCTGGATGCCTTTATCAACGCCCTGGATTCGGAAAAGCTGGTGGATAGCGTGATGGTCCGGCAGACCGGCTGCATGGGCCTCTGCCATTCGGAGCCCACGGTAGAAGTGATTGTCCCCGGTATGCCCCGGGTCATCTATGGAAACGTTGACGCCGCCTTCGCCCGTGAGATCATCAACAGGCATATTATAGGCCGGGAACTTCTGGACAACCATATTCTGGATCGGCCTGCCGCCGACATTATGGGTTGACGGAGGCAGGTCATGGCATATAACCATTATATACTTACCTGCGGCGGTACTGCCTGCGAATCCAACAAGGGAGATGAAATTTATACCCGGCTCATAGCCGAAGCCGAACGGATGGGGGTTAAGGATCAGGTTCAGATTGTTAAAACCGGCTGTTTCGGGTTCTGCGAGCGGGGCCCCATCGTCAAGGTGCTCCCGGAAGAATCCTTTTATGTGGATGTTAAGCCCGAAGATGCCGTGGAAATCATCGCCGAGCAGATCCTTAAAGGCCGCGAGGTTCCCCGGCTCCTTTACAAGCAGGACGAGGCAAAGCAGAAAGCCGCCGCAGTGGAAGACATTGAGTTCTATCAGAAGCAGTTCCGGGTGGTGTTGCGGAACTGCGGCGTCATCAACCCGGAAAGCATAGACGAATACATAGCCCGGGAAGGGTATCAGGGACTGGAAAAGGTCCTCTTTGAATGGACCCAGGAGCAGATCATCGAAGAAATGAAGATCTCCGGCCTGCGGGGGCGGGGCGGCGCGGGTTTCCCCACCTGGCTTAAATGGGACCTTGCCCGTAAGGCCCGGGGAGACATCAAGTATGTGATCTGTAACGCCGACGAAGGGGATCCCGGCGCTTACATGGACCGGTCTACCATAGAGGGGGATCCTCACTCGGTCATAGAGGGGATGATCACCGCCGGTAAGGCCATAGGCGCCAATCAGGGTTACGTGTATATCCGGGCGGAATATCCCTTGGCCATAGACCGGCTCCGCATAGCCCTGGCCCAGGCCCGGGATTACGGGCTTATAGGCAAGAACATCCTGGGATCGGGTTTCGACTTTGACATCGAGATACGTCTGGGCGCCGGGGCCTTTGTCTGCGGCGAAGAGACGGCCCTTATCAAGTCTGTCGAAGGCAACCGGGGTATGCCGGTTCCCAAGCCGCCTTTCCCGGCAAACAAGGGACTCTGGGAGCGGCCTACCATCATCAACAACGTGGAAACCCTGGCCAATATTCCGGTTATCACCGCCAAGGGCGGCGCGTGGCTTGCCAGAATCGGCACTGAAAAGTCCAAGGGCACCAAAGTATTCGCCCTTACCGGCAAGGTAAAAAATTCCGGCCTGGTGGAAGTCCCCATGGGCACCACTCTGCGGGAGATCATCTTTGAGATAGGCGGCGGCATCAAGGATAAGAAGAAATTCAAAGGCGTCCAGACCGGCGGTCCTTCCGGCGGCATCCTCACCGAAAAGGTGCTGGATACCCCCATAGACTACGAAAGTTTGACGGCCAACGGATCCATGATGGGGTCCGGGGGCATGATCGTCATGGACGAGGACGACTGCGTAGTGGACGTGGCCCGGTTCTACATGGACTTCTGCGTGGACGAATCCTGCGGCAAATGTTCGCCCTGCCGGATAGGGACCACCCAGCTTCTCAACATCCTGGGAAAGATCACCACGGGCAGCGGGGAAGAAGAAGATCTGGAAAAACTGGAAATCATCGGTAAGTCCATGGCCAAGGCCAGCCTGTGCGCCCTGGGCCAGACCGCCCCCAACCCGATTCTGTCTACCATTAGTAATTTCAGGGAAGAATACCTGGAACACATTAAGGACCGGAAGTGCCGTTCCGGTAAGTGTAAGAGCCTTGTCAGATACAAAATTTTGGCGGACAAGTGTATAGGCTGCGGGCTTTGCGCCCGGCGCTGCCCGGCGAACTGTATCGCCGGGGAGAAGAAACATCCCCATGTCATCGAGCAGTCCAAATGTATCAAATGCGGCGAGTGCTTTAAGAACTGTAAGTTCGGCGCCATTATCAAGGCTTAGGCCGGGCCTATTTCAGAAGTGAGGAGAAATCATGGTTAACCTAAAAATAAACGGTATACCCCTTGAAGTAGAGGAAGGGACTTCGATTTTGGCGGCGGCAAAGAAACTCAATGTCAAAATTCCCACCCTCTGTTATAACCCGGACCTGCCTCCTTGGGCTTCCTGCGGAATCTGTATAGTACGGATGGAAGGTTCCCCCAGGATGGTCAGGGCCTGTACCACCGCCGCGACGGAAGGCATGAGCGTCATCACCCACGATGCGGAGATCATTTCGGTACGCCGTACCGTGCTGGAGCTTATCCTTTCCAACCATCCCAACGACTGCCTTCAATGCCCCCGGAACGGCAACTGCGAACTCCAGACCCTGGCGGCTGAATTCGGCATCAGGGAAAGCCCCTATAGAAAGATACTCAACGGCCTGCCTGTGGACGACACCAATCCGGCCATCATCCTTAACCCGGAAAAGTGCATACGCTGCGGACGCTGCGTCAAAGTCTGCCAGGAAATGCAGAACGTCTGGGCTCTGGAATTCCTGGGCCGGGGCATCAAGGGCCGTATCGCATCCGCGGCGGACACCGCCCTGGGCGGGAGCCCCTGTATCAAATGTGGACAGTGCGCGGCCCACTGCCCGGTAGGCGCCATCTACGAGCGGGATGATACCGTCAAGGTTTGGGGCGCCCTGCACAATCCAAAGCTTTATCCGGTGGTCCAGATAGCCCCGGCGGTCCGGGTCGCCCTGGCGGAAGAATTCGGCATGGAGCCCGGCTCCCTGGTAACCAGGCAAATTTACGCCGCCCTCAGACGTCTCGGCTTTAAGACCGTGTTTGACACGAACTTCTCCGCAGACCTCACCATCATGGAGGAGGGTACGGAGTTGGTAAAACGCCTTGTGGACGCGGCGGGGGACAATAAAGCTACCACGAACATTCCCCTTATCACAAGCTGCTGCCCCGCCTGGGTCGATTATATGGAGAAATACTACAACGACATGATCCCCAACTTCTCCACCGCAAAGTCCCCCCAGCAGATGATGGGTGCCATGATCAAGGCCTATTGGGCGGATAAGGCCGGGGTAAGCGCCGGCATGGTCTATTCCGTGGCGGTCATGCCCTGTACCGCCAAGAAGTGGGAAACCAAGCGGAATGACGATATGAAGAGCGCCGGCCACGGTTACGATGTGGACATAGTTCTTACCACCAGGGAACTGTCCCGGATGATCAAACAGGCCGGCATAGACATCCTGGCGCTGCCCGAGGAAGACGCGGACAGCCCTCTGGGACCGTATACCGGCGCGGGGACCATCTTCGGCGTTACCGGCGGGGTCATGGAAGCCGCGGTCCGGAGCGCCTATTTCCTGGTTACCAAAAAAGAATTGAGGAACGTGAATTTTCAGCCTGTCCGGGGCCTCACCGGGGTCAAGGAAGCGGAAGTGGACTTCAACAACGGTTCCAAGATACGCATTGCCGTTGCCCACCAAATGGGCAATATCGCTGCGGTGCTGGACAATATCCGTTCCGCTCGGGAGTCGGGGCAGGAAACCCCCTATCACTTCGTGGAGGTTATGGCCTGCCGGGGCGGCTGTATAGGCGGCGGCGGACAGCCCTACGGCTGCACCGACGAAGTCCGGGCCAAACGCATCGCCGGTCTCTACGCCGATGACGAGAAATCGGCCCTCCGTTGTTCCCACCAGAACCCCTGCATCAAGCAGGTCTACGAAGAATTCCTGGGCGAGCCCAACGGACACAAAGCCCACGAACTGCTGCATACCAAATATGAGGAACGGCCCCTGTACCTGAAATAGTGCCTTCCCTGGCAAAACACTAAACCCGTAATCCGCCGTAAGGGGGTTACGGGTTTTTCATGGTGCGCCCAGCATGGGCGGTAACTAGGCGGTGAAAGTCCGCTATGCGCCCGGTAGCAGGAAGCAACGGACCGGAGGTCCGAAGCCAAAAGCAAGGGTGTCTGGGGGAACTTCGTTCCCGACGTGAGGTGAAATCTGAAGGAAGCTTGCGAACAGTAGTTCGCCTGGCAAAGTCCCGAACTGACGAACAGGAACCGTATATAAGGCAGAACCAGGGCGGACGAGCTTGTCTTACAAAGCGAAGTCCAATGCCGCCCGAACCCTGATATGTAGATACGGCGGTTACATGGGATGAAAGTTACCGGCCCTTACCTGGGGAGGTCTGGACGACAGGTGGTGGAAAGGAGCGGTAGAGCCCTCAT
>JAITLF010000346.1 GCA_031278025.1 Treponema sp. | reverse complement strand
CTCTCCCCGGAAAAGACGGCTCTGCGTCTGGCGCGACTTAAAGCGCTTACCGTTGCGGAAAAGATGCCGGGCAGCCTCGTTCTCGGCGCGGATACGGTAGTCGCTCTTGGCCGCCGGATTAACCCCGCCGCAGTCGTTGACGCGATCATTGCCAAGCGGAACACCGGTACGACCATCACCGACGCGCAAACCGTTGTCGGCGTAGGGCCGGGATTTACTGCCGGTTATGACTGTCACGCGGTCGTGGAAACCAGTCGGAGCCACACGCTTGGCCGGGTCATCTATGAAGGTGGGACGATACCGAACACTGGCATCCCCGGCAACATCGGAGGATACACCATTGAGCGGCTGCTCAGGACAAACGCCGACGGTATTTTCGTTGCGCGAAAGCGCATCGGCGATGTCGTTCACCGGGGCGAAGTCGTCGCGGAAACCGTACCGGAGCAAGGCTCAGGAGGTGCCGCCCCGATCCCCATCGTCGCCGCCATTGACGGCATTTTGCGCGGCATCCTTCCGTCCGGACTCCCGGTCTCCCAGGGCATGAAAGCCGGAGATATTGATCCCCGCTGTAAAAAAGACCACTGTTTCACCGTTTCCGACAAGGCGCTTGCCGTGGCAGGCGGCGTACTGGAAGCTCTGTTGCATTTTGGCGATTAGGAAATGGTTATGGAGAAAGCGTACGATGGGAATTCAAGACACCGGGCAGCATAGTTGTAAACCGTTATGATTCCTCCAGAAAAACTATCGGCAATTATTTCTTTGATGATGATGAGATAGGTATCTATCCAGCCGATGATGGTGATGAGACAAGAATCTCCCCGCCGAAAACATCTTCGTTGGCGTGTGGTCAGCCGCTATCGCGCATGACGGCATCGTCGACTTCTACAGCATCACCTTCATCAGGGCGAACCGCTGTGCCGCATTTTATCACATTTTTCTCAATGTAAAATTGCCGCACTTCCAATCACGTTTGTTGACAATATCCCGAATAGGATATATAATGACCGGATACGTGGGGCAGTTTTTGAAACCGTTCCGGCGTAATTTAAGGGGGATGGTTTATGAAGCCCTATATGGTATATCCGGCAGAGCGTAAAAGTTTTCAGGATCGGGTCAGCGGGGTTACCGTTTGGCAACTCACCAATTACAAGGGGCATAGCGAACACCCCTATTTTACCGATGACGGCTGGTTCGACCATGACCGGAAGATGCTTTTTGTGTCCGACCGCGACAATGTGCGGAATCTCTTTTATATCAATATCGAAAGCGGAGAGATTTTCCGCATAACCGATATGCCCTGCGGCGGGCCTGATATTCGTTGTCCCATGTTTGTTAATCACAAGCTCAACGAAACCTATTATCAGTACAACGGCTGTGTTTACGCAGTCAGTCTGGATACGCTGGAAACCCGGCCTCTCTACATCATTCCCAAGGGCTTTAATTTTGGCGGTGCCCGACCGACCGCAGACGGAAAATATGTGGTGGCTGGTCTTACGGAGAATCTTTCAGAAACGATTAAATCGAACCTCACCGCAGGTTACATCGGCTTTGAAGAGATTTTTGCCGCAAAACCGGACTGTCGGATCATCCGGATCAACGTGACAAACAATACGGTAGAGGAGGTCTGGCGGGAACAATGTTGGATAGGCCATGTCAATCCTTCCCTCACCTGCGGCAATCTCCTCACCTTCTGCCATGAAGGGCCTTGGAACTTGGTGGACCACCGGATATGGATGCTTGATCTCGATACTGGCAAGGCATGGAAGATTCGGGAACGCCGGATTAAGGAGGAGATGATAGGCCACGAGTATTGGTTCCTTGACGGGATTCATGTGGGCTATCAGGCGCACCGGCTATCAGGGAAGGAGCCGTCTTCCTATTTTGGTTTTGTCAGGTACGATGGAACCGGCGGAACCGAGGCTCCCTGTGTGCGCGTACCCGGCCCCGACCACATTCATTCCATTGATTTTAATTTTGTGGTAAGCGATACGGGAAAGACCATCAAGGGCTACAAATACAACGGCAAGAATTTTGACGGTCCCCGTATTATTGCTATGCATGACGGCAGTTTTGACTGGGGTGCTCATCATCCCCACCCCGCCGTTACACGGGACGGAAAATTTGTGGTGTATAACAGTACCGCAGCCGGTTATTGCAATATTTACATGACCGCCATACCGGAGGATTTCTACGCCCTTCCTCCGTTGGAACTGGGCAGCTTTTCCAAAACGGAAGAATAGACTTGTTCGATAACCCGGTTGGTTATCTGCTAACCTGCGGTTAGCTTACAAGTCTTGCGGTTTTTGGGGCTTAAAAGCCCTTCGCTAAAGCCGGGCTAAAGCTGGGCTTTAGCCTTGCAAAACCGCGCTTTTTAGCAGAAATTGTTCAGAAACTGAAGTTTCTGAACAACTCTAATAATTCCAAGTTATTTGGCATCTGAGGGGGTCGGTCGAGTTCTGCCCAAAGTGCCCCAAACAAATACAACGCTTCACGGTGTTGCTGAAACGCGGATGGATGTTGCCGGAAAACAAAAAGACCCGCAGACTACACTGATTTTTTACATGAAGACTTCTCTTAAATCCATTGCGCCATATCGGACTCAATCCGCGCAGTCAGCGGTCATTCCTATTCACCTTTCATAAGACCGTCTCACTCGCAAGTTCATCCTGTCCTCATCTCTTAACTTGTTCATTGCCACAGATCCCGCTTGACAGACATGAAAAACATCTTTTTTTGAATTTTTTTCTTGACAAGCGGGAAATTCGGCCTTACACTGGTAAAGGAGGTTCATATATAAATAACAAATTCGTATATATGAACATCGGCAAAATAGGTATTAATCTATGGAGGGTTATGGATGAGAAATTTGATGGCTTCGTTAAAAACCGGCGGAGAACTCAAGAAAATTGGGGCAAGGATAGTCCGATACAAGTATCTCTATTTTCTTTTCTTGCCGGTGGCGGTATGGTATATACTATTCTGTTATGTTCCCATGTATGGGATTGTCATCGCTTTCAAGAATTACAATGTTTTTGACGGAATTGGCAAGAGCCCTTGGGTGGGATTCACCTATTTCCAACAGTTTTTTAATTCCGTGTTCTTTTGGCGGCTTATCAAAAACACCTTTCTGATAAGTTTTTATGGGCTTATCCTTGGGTTTCCCGCTCCCATCATTCTAGCGCTTCTGTTCAACGAACTGAAAAACGGGCTATTCAAGAAGACGGTCCAGACTATCAGTTACCTGCCTCATTTTATTTCCACGGTGATCATCGTTTCGATGTTTGTGGAATTTTTATCCCCTGCCAGGGGACTCGTCAACAATCTTATCGTTGCCTTTGGCGGGGAACGTGTTTATTTTCTGGGGGACCCCAAGTATTTCCGCACGGTGTACACGGTCATGAATGTTTGGAGAAGCGTTGGCTGGGGGACCATTATTTATCTTGCGGCATTGACGGGCATCAACCCGGAATTGTACGAGGCGGCCATCATCGACGGGTGCGGCAGGTTCCGCCAGACCCTCTATGTTACCCTGCCCTGTATTGCCGGTACCATTATTATCATGCTGATTTTCCGGGTGGGAGAACTGCTCTCTGTCGGAGCGGAGTCGATCATCCTTATGTATAATCCGTCTATCTATGAAACCGCCGATGTAATATCGACCTATGTGTACCGCCGCGGTCTTGTGGAAAGCCAGTATAGTTTTGGCGCAGCGGTGGGTCTTTTCAACGCTATCGTCGGACTGACGCTGATAGGGGTAACCAACGCCCTTGCCAAACGATATTCGGAAACCAGTCTGTGGTAAGGAGGAGAAAGTCATGAGGAAAAGTATGTCCCGGTATATTTTTGAATGGGTTAACTACCTTTTTATGGTCTTTATGTGTCTGCTGATGCTCTATCCTTTCTTGTTTGTTTTGGCCGCATCCCTGTCGGACAGTTCCGTTGTGGCGCGGGGAATGGTGGGTATTATTCCCCAAGGGTTTAACACCAGAGCATACGAGGAAGTTTTTAAGTATCAGAATATTTGGAGCGGTTACCGGAACACCATCCTGTACACCGTTTGCGGGACCCTGCTCAACATAGTCCTCACCATTTGCGGGGCCTATCCCTTGTCTCGGAAACAGTTCTGCGGGCGGCGGGTGTTCACCTTTTTTATCGCCGTAACCATGTTTTTCTCAGGGGGTCTTATTCCAACATACCTCGTTATGCGCAGTTACAGACTTCTCAATACTTTCTGGGTGATGATTCTTCCCGGCGCCATCAGCACATGGAACATGATCATCATGCGTACTTTCTTTCAGAATCTCCCGGCTGAACTTGAGGAGGCCGCGATTATCGACGGATGCAACGATCTGGGGGTTTTGCTGCGGATTGTAATCCCTTTGTCTACCGCGTCGATTATGACTATTGGAATGTTCTATGCGGTGGGGCACTGGAACGCATGGTTCAACGCCTTTATCTATCTAAAAGATTTTGACCGCTATCCCCTGCAACTCTGGTTGCGGATGATCGTCCTGCAAAATCAGCTCAATGATATTACCAATATGCAGTCCGGCGCAGTGGACATGGGGGCGGGGAACCTTATCTCGGATACCATTAAATACGCGGTAATCGTCGTGGCGGCGGCTCCTATCCTTTGCGTCTATCCTTTTATTCAGAAATACTTCGTCAAAGGGGTTATGGTGGGATCCCTGAAAGGGTAGCGGGAAGGCTTTGAAAAGTAGCACAAAACCGGTCTTTTTCCCATGTAATGGGTGTTTTAATATTCTATGTTTTGGAGGAAGTATGAAAAAAATTTGTTTGATTCTTTTGGCCGCTGTGTTTTTGGCGGTGTCTTTTACCGGATGCGGCAAGAAAGCCGCGCCGGCCGCGTCATCCGTAGATCCCGATACTCCGGTGTCCATATCAGTATGGATACCGATGCAGGCTTCGGAAAGAACCGATTGGTTTACCTCTGATGCCCCGGGGTTCAAGATCATTCAGGAAAAAACCGGGGTTACCGTCAAATGGCAGCCTGTCCCCGCAGGAAACGCCCAGTTGGTAAGCGAATCCTACAATCTCCTTATGGCATCGGGCGATATTCCCGATGTGGTTATCGGCGATATCAATGTGATGCTCCGGCAATATCCCCAAGCATGGCTTCCCATTGATGCGATCATTAAGGCGAATCCGGGCCGGTATCCGAATTTGAACAAGTATATCCTCGATGATGAGTACCTGAAATCATTCCTGCCGGACAACGATGGCAAGGTTCGATATGTTCCCATGCTGGCGACACGCCGTATCGGTGATATTATCTTTGCCCGGGAGGATCTGTTAAAAAAATACGGACTTGCCCCGCCGGTCAGCGCGGATGACTGGCACAAGGCCCTCGCCGCTGCAAAACAGGACGGAAAAATCGGCTTTATGTCCCGTTATCAGCGGGCCGGCATTCTCTACCGTCTCTTGGGTGGTTATATGGATTGCGTAATCGAGGATTATTTTGTTGAAGACGGAACGGTAAAATACGGCGTTCTCGATCCCCGATTCAAGGCGGGAATCGAACTTGCCCGGAAATGGTACGCCGAAGGGCTCATTGATCCGGAATACCCGACAACCGATTCAACCCGCTGGTGGGAATCGGTTTTACGGGGCGATGTCTTTGCGACTCACGACAATATCCAGCGGATTCAGGCAGGGGTTAACGATTTTGTCAACAACCAGCATTCGGATGCCCGTCTTATCGGGATCGGCCCTATGTTGAGCCCTGAGACCGGAACGCGGCACACGGTGATCCACTATCCCCATGTACGGGATCGGAGTGCCGCCATCAGTATATCGGCGAAAAATCCCGAGCGGATACTGGACTACTTTGAATACTGCTTTTCCGACGAGGGGTTCATCCTGATGAACTTTGGTATTGAGGGGTATTCCTTTAACTATGTAGACGGAATGCCGCGGAGTGACCCCGATTTCTTAGGCAAGGCCGAACGGGGCGAGGTGGCGCATCCTCTTACCACGAGGGATATGCCCAAGAATCAACGGGACGAACTGATTTACGATTATACCTATGACCGGGAGGATCATAAGGCGACGAGAGATGCCCGTGATCTTTATACTGACAACGACTTTATCCGTGAAAACTGGATTTCCTCTCTCAGTTTCACCGAAGAGGAACGGGCCATTCTCGCCCCGCTCAGAGCCGAACTTGATACTTACCGCAGCGAGTGGCTGGACAAGTTTATTATGGGGATTGAACCCATGAGCAAGTGGGACGCATTTGTCAGCCAGATACAGAGAATGAATCTGCAAACCACCGTTGACGTTTACCAGAAGGCCTTGGACAGACTGCTTAAAAGATAAGGGAGAATACGGGTGCTTTTAAGACGTGTTAAAGGCACCCCATGAAGAAAAGACTACAGATCATCCGGATCAGGCGGAGCGCAATCTGCGCGCTTTTATCATAGTTTCGCAATCCGCCTGTCAGGGAGTTGTCGAATGAGAACGGTTGCCGGGGAAATACGCAGTGTTATACAAGATTTTTTTGCCCCCAATTTTGTTGTCGCGCCGCGCTGTCCATGACTCAAGGGAATTATCGCCGATTATTTTGAAAAAAATGATCGGGGGCGAAATGCCTCATTTTGAAATGTTTCTATGCGTAGCTCTAATTCCTGTATAGACTTAGACTTGTAATATGCCTGTTTAGACTTTTAGCAGGCTTTTGAGCATCTTTGTAACTCTTAATCCGGTCGTGGGCGAAAAGGGTTCGCTCAGGCGGGAAGCATAAAATATCACAAAACAACCCAATAAGACGTATGACCCATACGTCCGCTCGTGTGTTTTCTTTTTGATCATGAACGGCTGCGGGACTCAAGGTGAGGGCACTGGGGACAGTCAGGAACACGTTATGGGCGCATTAAAGAGTATTTAAGGAGTATCGAAGCGCCGCTATGGTATGTCAATTATGAATATCTCAACAGGCATAAAGCGGTATTAAGGTGGAATTAGTGCCGATTAACGAGGCTGAAATGGATGAGATGCGGGGGTTTGAGGGAGATAAAGCCCGTCAGTTCTGGCTGTGGCGGACTACAGGCGAAATATCAGGCGAGCCGTTGGTGTTTCATTTCAGGACGCGGGAATATGCCAATCTGGATGAACTGTTAACGCTGTTTAAGCCGTTTAACATAAGGGCCGTGCGTTCCGATAATAATTTTGCGTATGTAGCCCTGATTGGGGGCTTGGTAATGCGTCCGTCTATGGACCTATACTTGACCCACGGAATAGCGGTAAGGTATCGCAGGTACTCCTGTACGAAGGCCGTAGCGTGCGGTGTTGGGCAGGCTTCCCCTGTGGCCTTTTCGGGCGGATGGGGGTTGTCTATGTGCGTTTACTTAGGGACATGGTGCAGTGACCCGAACAGGGCTGGAACCCTTTGCCGTTTGGAATCAGATCAAGCAACAGGAAGCCGCTGGAACGTATGCGGCGAAAACATGAGATGAAACGATGTTATCAGCGCGTAAACCACTATGGACAGCATTACCCGCTGTTCCCTCCACAAACTCCACCGGACACTTTCGTCTTCCCTCTCCTCGGATGAACCCGTTTCTTCAGGGGGAAAAACGGGCTTTATGAGCCCATCTTTCACAAAACGCTGCCAGTAATAACTTCCCGTAAACCTGAGCTTTCCCCGGCGCCTCAACTTTTGACGGTATCCGGTTATACCCAAATAGCGATTTGAGCCGTTTGAACACCAGTTCTATCTGCCACCGGAAACGATACAGTCGCGGGATCAATTCAGCCCCGGTTTCAAGCAGGCTCGTCATTACAATCACATACCGGTTGCTTGCCAGTTCGCCCCGCTCGGCGGTTTGCTACGGCCCTTCACGCGCTTCTTTGCTTTCAGCCGTTCAACCCCTTTCTTTTCTGCATCCTCCCGGCTCAAGCCCTTGGAAAAAGTCCGTCACTTCTACCCGCTACCGTTCCTCCGTATACAGATTAAACGCTCCTGTCCGATACCTCAGCAGATAATCACTCCCGCATCCCAAAGGATATTCTATCCCCGTCAGGGTTCCGTATGCCCGGTCTGCGATGCATCCGGCACTTGACTATGTGGCACCTAATGTGTTTAACTGTTGGCAAGTCGCTTAACAGTGTCTACCCAACGGGGTAAAGTCTAATCTCAGTCCAACGCTCAGCGAGATAGAGTATGTTTGGGTATCGTCCTTGACGTGCGTTGGGCTTTCCGATACGGAGATCGTCCTCAAAGCGCCGACAAAACTGCACGCCGAGAAGGTC
>JAITLF010000316.1 GCA_031278025.1 Treponema sp. | reverse complement strand
GTCTGTCCACAAAGTCGGTTACTTTGCGGACAGACCTTGCATTTGCTCCCGTTTTGTACCAAAACGGTGCGCAAAATGCCTATTTTAAGGTAGTCTGTCCATAATGTGTCTACATTATGGACAGACTCTAATTAGAGGTGGTTTCCCCGCGATTTGGAGGGAATTATGAAAAACAGCGTATTCACCATCAGCGCAGGCGGCGGTACAGATTCATGGCCTCCGGGGCGGAATGCATCCCTTCGGTGGCCCCCGGCTGGGAGAGAGAACATGCCGCCGCGGCGATACCCAGCTCTATGCCTTCGTGGAGAGCCGCGCCGGTGTAGGCCCCGTACAGCGTCCCCGCGCAGAAAGCGTCGCCCGCTCCCACCGTGCCCTTGATGTAATCGCCGTCCAGGGCAAGGCTTGGAACCGCCTCGTATCTTCCGTCCCTGTTCATGCCGTATCCCCCCTCCGGAGCGTGAATCACCGCCCATTCGTCCACGCCAAAGGAGCGAAGCCGTTCCAGGGCCCCGCGCATATTGGCGCTTAAGAGCGCGCCCGAGCCGTCCCGCAGCGGCACGCCGGTAACCTGGGCGGCCTCCAGTTCGTTGATGATGCAGTAATCGGCGTATTTCAGCGCAGGCGGCACGAGGCGTTTGAAACGTCCGCCGGCCTCGCTTACCACGTCCAGGGAGGTTTTGATGCCCCGGCTCTGGGCCGTGCGGAGCAGGCGGGCCATCTTTGTGCCGTATTCCGGGTCTTCTTTGTCCAGGGCGTCAAGGAGCAGGATATAGCCGATATGCAGAAAGCCCGCGTCAAGGCTATCCCAGTCAATATCGTCTTCACAGAAACAGGCGTTGGCCCCCCGGTAATGGAAAAAAGTACGCTGTTTGGTGATCTCGTCGGACATGACCGCGGTAAACGAAGTAATACCCTCGCGCTTAACCCCCGAAAGGTTTATGTTGGGAAACTTCCCCAGGCGCTCAAGGATAAAATCACCTTCGCTATCCGTCCCCACCCTTCCCAGAGCGGACAGGGGCAACGCCGGATCAAGGGCTGCAAGGTCGGCTATCACATTACACAAAGCCCCGCCTGACGAGCGGGAAATCCCGTCCAGAATACTGGTCAGTTCCCCCGGCCCCGGCAGGCCCCGCACCGGATACAGAATATCTACAATCATATTTCCCGCGACGCAAATTCCCTTGCCTTTCATATTATTCTTCCCTTCCGTGTCTTTAGTCATACCATAATTTATTGTTTTTGTCCCCGGTTAAAGGGAGGCGTTTTCTACTCTCAAATTTTTGATGTCCCCGGCAAAGCCAGGGGGATTACCCTTTTTTCAGTGTTTCTCCAGGCGGATAACATTCCATGAAGCGGCGGGTAATTGAACGGTTAATACGCCGTCTTCATATTTTCCGCCCTGCAGGTTTTCGCATTTGACTTGTTCATCTTCGGCGGAATTAACGGCTTTTAAGTCGGAATGACGCATGGTGATATGCTCCGCCAGATAGTATACACTTCAAAGCCGTAAATGCGGCTCTCCAGTTCCATTGCCTCTTCCAGCAAGGGCGGCGCTTCCGTCCGTTTTTCAATTTTTTGATCCTGTTCGCTGCTGTGCGGCTATGCGGCCGCGCAAAATCAAGGTTATCACGCTTGATTTCCCGCGAGTAAACGGTGCATCCAAACGATCATCTCGCCGCCGCCCCGGTTGCACCAGGAACCGTAGGGAACAGCGGTGAGCGTTATGTCCTGAAACGTTTGCATGTTTTCCGGGGAAAAGGATGGAACCATTCCGGGTGCGGAAAGTTTTTTCCCCTTGAAGCGGATAAGCATGGTACCGCCGAAAAGATCATCCCGCCACACCGCTTCGGGTTTTGCGGTTTCGTCCAGATAAACCGAAGCAAGGTTTTGCCCGTTGTCCGCTTCTTCAAGGCAGTATACTTCCGGCCCCCGTACAATGGCGGCCTTGCCGCAGTTTGCCCGTACCAGGGGATTTGCGTACACTATCCGGGGCTGTATGTCAAATGAGACAAGCACTTCGTCATCGTTCCAGATACGGGAAATCCGGCAGTAGCCTTTATCAATTTCACCGTCCGCGCTTTCCCCGTTTATCGTTATGCAATAGTTTTCCGCGAATTCCGGTTTCCGTACCATAAGGGCAAAGGCCGCGCCCTGTCCGCTGACACGAATCTTTATCATCCCCGTTTTGGGATAATCGGTTGTAAGGGAAATGGCCGCTCCTTTTCCCCCTATGGTAAAGGACGCGTTGTTTTGTATAAACAGATTGACGTACAGGGCGGTATCAGAAATTGAATAAATGTACTGGCCCAGGGAGGTAAGGGTTCTTGCCACATTGGTCGGACAACAGGCGACATCAAACCATTTCTGCCTGACCGGTTTTACATGGGCGCGGGAACTATGATCCATGCAAATATCGGGCCATACTTCCAGGGGGTTCACATAAAAATAACGGTCCCCTTCCAGAGAGATGCCTGCCCGCACCGTATTGTACAGGGCCCGTTCCACCGTATCAATGTAGGAGGCGTCCCCCGTTATTCGGGACATGCGCAGGCCGAAAAGGGCCAGGCCAATGGAAGCGCAGGTTTCGGCATAATTGGAATCGTTGGGAAGATCGTAGTCAACGGTAAAGCGTTCCCAGAAGCCCGATGAACCGATGCCCCCGGTAATAAACATCCGTTTTTCCGTGATGTTCCGCCAGAGGGTTTTACAGGTTTCAAGCATATCCGTATCATCGTACTCTTCCGCCAAATCCGCCATGGCACAGTAAAGGTACACCGCCCGTACCGCGTGTCCCTCCGCAGTCTTCTGTTGCCGTACCGGAAGATGGGATTGGGAATAGCGGGGATCGTAGGACTGTAGTTCCCTGAACAGGGGGCGGTAGCCGGGGCGCGCCATTTCTTCCAAAAACCAGTTGGGGCTTTGTCCCCTGCGTTCCACAAAATAGCGGGCAAGTTCCAGATAAGGCTTGCGGCCGGTAACACGGTAGAGTTTTACCAGGGAAAGTTCTATTTCAGGATGTCCGGAATACCCGTGGAGCTGATCGTCGCCGGGGCCGAAGACCCGGGCAATAAGGTCCGCGTAACGGCAGGCTATCGCAAGAAGCCGGTCCTTACCGGTAGACTCGTAGTACGCAACCGCCGCTTCTATAAGGTGTCCGGCGCAGTACAGTTCGTGGCCCTCGGTCAGGTTTGACCAGCGCTCTCCCTTTTCCGCCAGGGTAAAGTAGGTGTTAAGGTAGCCGTCTTCGCACTGGGAACGGCCGATAAGATCGATTACTTCGTCGGCGTTTTTTTCCAATTCCGGGTTTGGGTGGAGCGCGAGGCTGTAGGCCGCCGCTTCAAGCCACTTGGCGGCGTCGGAATCCTGAAAGCAGGTTCCTTTCCGTTCACCCTCCGCGTCCCCGGCGGCAATGCGGAAATTCGCCAGACAATAACTGGGGACCGCGTCAGGAACGCGATCGTTGAGAATGTTCCACTGGTAGGGAAGCACCACATCGGTAACCAGGGCGGTATAACGGTTCCAGAAACGGTCGTCAATATGAATGTTCTTTATGGGCAGTGCGCAAACGGATTCCATAGGGCCTACCTTAATCGTTTAGGTAAATTCATTCTAAAACACCCTGCCGTCCTTGTCAACAAAGCGCAAAGAACGGGGTGCAATTTCTTTTTCGGGGTTCGGGGCATTTAGGCAGCCATGATAAAGTCCCGAACCGAAGCGCCCCAATTTCCGCTTGCTTCCTTCGCCTTAAGCGTTACCATCTCCTGGGCAT
>JAITLF010000280.1 GCA_031278025.1 Treponema sp. | reverse complement strand
CTCCACCGAGGCGAACTCCTTTACCCACAGCACGGGGGGAACGGTAAGCCACGGGGCGGGAGCGGACGGGAGTTTAGCCGCAGCCATCACCTTCCCGGAGACGCCCATACACTTCCCGGACGGGATTGCCTTCTCTAACGGCACGGCGGCGGCGGAAGAGAGCATCATAGACAAGATACGGGCGGCAAAAGGCCAGGGGTCCCTGAACTTTGTGGTGAACAACACCGGGACCGAGTCGATAAAGTTCAACGCAAGTACGGACTTTGGCGCAACGGGGCTGGTCCTTACGACGAGCAACAGTCCCGCGGTGGTAATCTTTGACGGCGGAGGCCGGGTAATCGACCTTACCGGCTCGCCGAGCGGCAGCCCCCTCATAACCGTGGGGAGCGGCGTAACGCTGACTTTGAAAAACATCACCTTTATGGGCCTAAAGGCGGCGGCAGATGGGAAGAACAACAACGCCCCCGTCATCGTGGTGAAAGGAGGGCACCTGGTCATGGGGAACGCCGCGGTTATCAGGGACAACACCGCCGGTGCCGCCGCCTATAACAGACCCTCAGGCGGCGGGGTGTATGTGGCAAGCGGCATGTTCACCATGAAGGACGGCGCGGAGATCGGCGGCAATACCGCCAGCGCCACCACCTATAACAGACCCTCAGGCGGCGGGGTGTTTATGGCCGGCGGCACGTTCACCCTGGAGAGCGGCTCGAAGATCAGCGGCAATACCGCTAACGGCGGCTACGGCAACACCTCCACTGGCGGCGATGGCGGTCTTACCGCCGGTGGGGTGTATGTGGCAGGCGGCACGTTCACCATGAAGGACGATGGCTCGTGTATCAGCGGCAATACCGGCAATGGCGGGGGCAACGGCAACGGCGCCGCCGCCGGCGGGGTGTATGTAACCAGCGGCGGCACGTTCGCCATGGAGGGGGGATCGGCTATCACCGGCAATGCCGGCACCGGCGGCGGCGGCGGCTGGTACCACGGCGGCGCCCCTGCTGCCGGCGAGGTGTATGTGGCCTCTGCCGGTACGTTCACCATGAAGGGCAGTTCGGGTATCCGCGACAATACCGGCACTGGCGGCACCGGCTACAACGCCCAAGGCCACTATGGCGGACCCGGCGGCACCGGCGCCGGCGGGGTGTATGTGGCCTCCGGCGGCACGTTCACCATA
The DNA here is from genome assembly GCA_031278025.1 of Treponema sp. The sequence goes on along the minus strand of JAITLF010000280.1, from coordinate 5,966 downwards.
ACGGAGAACACGGTGGTTATCAGCGGCAATACCGGCAAAGGCGGCGCAGCCGGCGGTGCCAGCGCGGGCAGCGGCTACGGGGGGTATTACAAGGCCAGCGGCGGCACAACCAGTATCCCGTCTGGTATGCAGGTATCGGCGGTACTACCGGCAACCGGAAGCGGCGGCGTGTACCGGAAGAAGACCGGCCCTGCCGGCATCCCCGTATAGCCGTATCAATTTTAGCGGAGGGGGGCCTAGGGCCTCCCAGCAGGGGTCCGGGGGCGGAGCCCCGCCGGTTCCGGGCGGAGCCCCGCGGAGTCTCACGTTTCGCCGTCAAATGCCGATATTTTTATCGTATGAATGCCCTAGCCGTATTATATGGGGGAAGTCTCCGCAAGGCGGCCTTTGAAAAGGTTCTGGCTGCGGAATCGGGGGAAGCGGTATGCGCCCTGACTATGGCCCTTAAAAAGGCTTCCTCCTTTCCCGATGTAACTAAAACGGTGATCCTGGTTGGCGCGGATTTTGAACGCCTTGCAGGAGCTTCCGGTTTTGCCGCCGCTCAAGGGGCTAAGGGGGCGGAAATCCGTGTGCTCCCGGAGCTGAACGTGAAAACCCTGCTCCGTACCCTGGCAGAACTTTCCCGGCCCTTCGAGCTCCTCTACTTTGCCTGGGCGGATGCCCCGTTTTTGGATAGGGACCTGGCAGCAAGGGTGGCGGAACGGCATCGCCGCTACGCGGCGGAGTATTCCTATGCCGACGGCTGGCCCTACGGCCTTGCCCCGGAGGTAGCAGCGCCTTCCGCCGTGGGGATTCTTGCGGCGTTAGCCGAGGGGGACGGGGGCCCGGTGAACCGGGACGCCCTTTTTCAGGTGATCCAGAAGGACATCAACGCCTTTGATATAGAGACGGAGATTTCCCCGGTTGACCTGCGGTCCCACCGGGTGAGCCTTACCGCCGACTCCCGGCGCAACCTCCTCCTTCTTACCCGGTTTCAGGCTGCGGGCGCTGCCGGCGCCGCCGGCATAGAACAGGGTATCGCCGGAAAGCCGGAACTGCTGCGGACCCTGCCCGCTTTTTACGCCGTTCAGGTGTCCGGTCCCTGCCCCCAGGCCTGCGCCATGTGTCCCTATCCCCGGTTTACGGGGCCGGGGGGGGAAGCGGTCCAGGCCCGGCGGGACTTTATGGATCCCGCCCGCTTTGAGGGGCTTTTGGACCGTATCATTGCCTTTTCCGGCGACGCGGTCATCGATCTTTCCCTGTGGGGGGAACTTGCCCTGCATCCCCAAAAGACGGAGCTTATCCGCATGGTTCTTGCCCGCCGGGAGAGCCTCTGCCTTATCATCGAGACGTCCGGCATAGGGTGGAAGCGGGGGGAACTTGAGGCCCTGGCGGATTTGGTCCGGGAAGACCGGCCCTTTAGGCCCTGGACGGCGCCCCCCGGCCCCCTGTCCTGGATTGTGTCCCTGGATGCGGCGGGGAAGGAGCGGTACGGGGAGGTTCGGGGGCCCGGCTTTGAGGAAGCGGTGGGAACCGCCGCGGCTCTTGTTTCGCTTTTTCCTCAGGATGCCTATGTTCAGGCGGTGCGGCATACGGGTGCGGAAGACGACGTAGAAACGTTTTACCGTTCCTGGAAGGACCGGGGGGCAAGGGTCATCATTCAAAAGTACGATGATTTTTGCGGGTTTTTGCCGCAAAAGCAGGCCGCGGACCTTTCTCCGGTACGGCGTCATCCCTGTTGGCATCTTATGAGGGACATGAATATTTTGATAGACGGACGGGTTTCCCTCTGCCGGGAGGATCTTTCGGTCTTGCAAGGAAGCGGGCGCCGGAGTGTGTTTGATGAACCGCTTGAGGAAATATGGGAGCAGGGAGAAGAACGGTACCGGGAACATTGTGCAGGCCGGTACAAAGAAATATGCGGGGAATGTGATGAATACTATACCTTCAATTTTTAGCCTTCCCTCGTCCTCGTATACGGTGGTGGGGGGAGCAACCCGGGCCGCGTTTACGGGACTGTCGGCGATACTTCTGAACCGGGGGGGGCGATATCCCCGGCGTACCCTTTTTCAGGAACTGGAAAAGACAAAGTTCGATTATATCGTCTCGGTGGAAACGCCGGAGGAACGCTACGATGTGGATGAGCTTTCCGGGCGGTTTCCCTTTGTCAAGTTCATCCTCCTGAAGGACGCGATAAACCTGGGGGAGCAGATCAACCTGGCGGTCTCGGAACTAACCAGCCCCCTCTTCTTTGTGCTGTGGAACGACCTGCGCATCCTCAACGGGGAAGCGGCGCGGATGGCGGAACGGCTCTTCTATACCAGTGAAGAGTTGAGCAAGATGGGGGATGTCCATGCGGGCAGGCGGCTTTGTACGATCCCGGTGATTCAAAACGGGCAGTTTCAAATTCTCCCTACCCTTACGGCCCCGGATATTGACCGGCAAACGGTGCGGAACCTGTTCCTTACGCCTTCAAAAGAAGGTACGCCTTCCCTGTATCCCTTCGACGGGGTAGGGGTGTACGACCGGGACCGGTTTGTCAAGTTGGGCGGCTTTGACTGCGGCCTTTCGAGTACTTATTGGCAGCTTATGGATTTTGGTTTCCGCGCCCATCTGTGGGGGGAAACCATTCAGTCAACCCGGCTTATCCGGCTTTCGTATAACGGCGAGGTAGCTCCGCGGGACAGCACGGTAGACAAAGATTACCGGCGTTTTTACCTGAAAAACATAGCCCCCGTGTTCAACGGGGACGCCGCCGCCATTCCCCTGCGGCGTTTCTCCCGGTATTTCTTTTATTCCGGGGAAGGGCCTTTCCAGGCGTGGGACAACTTTTCCCAGAGCCGGCGCTGGGTGGCGGAAAACAAATTCCGTTTCCGCCGGGATGCCCGCGGCCTTACCGATCTTTGGGAGTATCCCGAAAACGGAATGATCGGGGAACCTGAAGCTGCCGGGGAAAAGGGAGTTACTAAGGGGGGAAATGGCATCCCCGCCGTAAAGGGGGACGAAAAATCCGCGGAGGCGGAACGGACGAATGCCGGAAAGGGAACGCGGAAATTCAGGATCGGGAACCTGCTGATACCGAAAGTGCAGGAAAAACCATGACCGCCGTCGTTTTACAGGCCCGGCTGGATTCCCGGCGGCTTTACGGAAAATCCCTCCTGCTCTTGGGAGGACGCCCCCTGGTTTTCCGGGTCATGGAAGCCCTGAACTGCCTGAAGGCGGACCTCCGCATTCTGGCCTGTCCGGAAGACTGCACCGCCGCGTTCAGTCCTCTGGCCGAAGAAGCGGGCTTTGAGCTGGTTGCCGGTCCCAAAGAAGACGTACTTGCCCGGTTTTGTATCGCCGTCCGTCAATTCAAGATGGAGCGTATTATCCGGGCAACCGGGGACAATCCCTTTGTCTTCATTGACGCCGCGGAGGCTCTTAACACGGAAGCCGAAGCCCTGGGTGCGGATTACGCGGGGTACGCCGGTATTCCCCACGGGTCCGGGGTCGAGTCCGTTACGAGCGAGGCCCTGCTGCGGGCGGAACGGGAATCGGAATCCCCCCAGGACCGGGAGCATGTCTGTCCGTACCTCTATGCCCGCCCGGAATTGTTCCTCCTTCACCGTCCCCTGGCGCCCGTGGTTTGGCAGGACCCTGCCATGCGGCTTACCGTAGACACGCCTGAGGACTTTAGCCGGGCGGAAGCCCTCTACCGGGGGCTTACGGAAACCACGGGCGGGCAATCGCCGGGGGATGAAAGGCCGGCGCGGTACCGGGGGAAGACGATCAGGGAAACCTGCCGGAGAATCCGGGGGAAATCCGCCGGGGCCGCCCCCGTGGGGATGGCCGCCGTGGAACCGATGGTATGACGGGCATCCTTGTTGTTCCCGCCTATGGCGCAGGCAGGGGAGGGGGACACCTGGTTCGTTCCGCCGCCCTGGTCCGGGAACTCCGCTCCCTGGGCAAGAACGTCCGGCTCTTCATCCCCGCGGAAGCTATGCGGGAATGGGAAGAAGAGCTTGCCCCCCTTATTTCGGAGGCGTCCCTCAACGGTATCATCGATAGGGAAGAAGAACTCCGCCGTCCCTGGGACTGGATCATCCTGGACCGGTTCAAAACCTCCCGAAAAGAACTTGACCGCTGGGCCGCCCTGGGTCCCCTCATCGGCATAGACGAGGGAGGGCCTGCCCGGAAGGGCTTTGACTTCCTCCTGGACATCCTGCCCGGCCTTCCGAACCGTTTCCCGGCAAACCGCGGCGCTCCCGCCCTTATCCCCCTGCCCAAAACCCGGCGGCAGGAACCGGTCTCTTTCAATCCCCCTCCGGCGCCGTTCAAGATACTGGTAAGTTTTGGCGCTGAGGATCCCGAAGGGCTTACCCTGCCCCTCTGCCGGGCCCTGTCTGAAGCGCGGCGCGCTGAAGAAGGCCCGCACCCCCAGGATGCCGCACCCCCGGTCCTGGTTACCGCCGTCCGCGGACCCCTGCGGCAAACGCCCCACACGCCCCCCGGCGGGTTTGAGGGGGGCATGGTCCGTTTTCAGCAGGCTTTTCCAAACCTGAAGGAGACCCTTGCGTCCTATGACCTGGTGATAACCCACTTCGGGCTTACCGCTTTTGAGGCCCTCCATGCGGGGACGCCGGTACTGCTTCTTTCCCCCACCCCGTACCATGAAAAGCTGGCCCGTCATGCGGGGTTTGTCTCCGCCGGAACCGGGCAGAAAGGGATCGCGCGGCTCAACCGGTACGTTTACCGCACCCGTCAAAACGGGAAATCCGGCGAAGGGGCCGGGGGCCTCCTGAACCGCCCGGCCCTGGAAGCCATTGCCGGGCGGTCCGCATCCGCGGCGGCGAAATACGGCCTGGATACGCCGGCGCCGGTGAGCCTGGGCGGTCTTCTTGCCGGGTTCATCCCCCGCCTTTCGGCATACTGCCCGGTGGTATGCCCGGTCTGCGGGAAGGAACGCCGGCAGGATCACCCGGTCGTGGCCCGTTTCCCGGAACGGACCTACCGCCGGTGCCCGCGGTGCGGCATGGTCTACCTGCTCCGCCTTTCGCCGCCGCCCCTTGAATACGCGGAAGACTACTATTTTGAGTTTTACCGCCGGCAATATGGAAAAACATATATTGAGGATTTCCCGAACCTGAAACAGGCCGGTAAGATCAGGCTCCGCCGTATCCGGCGCCTGCTCTCTTCTTCTCCCCACAAAACAGCCGGTACCCAAGGAACGGGGAAAAAAAACAAAACCGGGCCCCGGCTGCTTGACATCGGCTGCGCCTACGGCCCCTTTCTGGCCGCCGCGGCGGAAGGCGGTTTTTCTCCCCTGGGCATAGACCCCGCGGAAGCTGCCGTCCGGTATGTCAGGGACCGGTTCAAAATCCCCGCGGTGGCGGGATTTTTTCCCGATCCGTCCCGCCGGGAGTTTCAGGACGGCGCGTTTGACGCCGTTACCCTCTGGTACGTCATAGAACATCTGGGGGACGCCGCCGGGGCGCTGCGGGAGATACGCCGGCTCCTGCGGCCCGGCGGGGTTTTGGCCTTCTCGACCCCGTCAATTTCGGGCATTTCCGGCCGGAAATCCCGTACCCGTTTCCTTGAAAAAAGCCCGGGGGATCACGTTACCCTGTGGGATCCCCGCCGTCTTAAAAAGGCCCTTGCCCTGTACGGATTTTCGGTGAAGGAAATCGTCGTAACCGGCCATCACCCGGAACGGTTTCCCCTCATTGGAAAACGTTTGGGAGAAAAGCGCGGGCTGCTTTACCGCATTGTGGATGGGATAAGCCGGGTATTGGGCTTGGGGGACACCTTTGAAGCCTACGCGGTAAAAGACGGGGACGGCGGCAAAACAGCGGCGGAGGCATAACGGCGCCTTTCCGATCGAACAATGAGTATTCCTGATCAGAAATGGAGCGCTCCTGATCAAGAATGGAGCGCTCCTGATCAAGAATGGAGCGCTCCTGATCAAGAATGGAGCATTCTTGATCAAGAATGGAGCATTCTTGATC
>JAITLF010000272.1 GCA_031278025.1 Treponema sp. | reverse complement strand
AAGGACTTGCTGTTTTTCCAAGAAACTGTTCAACCATCTAAAAGCGTTTGAAGTGGCATTCTTTTACATCAATTATGGCTTTGTTTGAGATATCATCATACTTTGTGGATCACCTTCAACAAGCATAGAGGGTTTCAATCGGTTTCACGGCATGAACAGAACCACGGAGGGATAGAAGACCGGGATTATGCGGTGAGCGATGAAGTGGATTGGTTGATTGAAGGGCAACCCGCATGGAAGAGTATACGCAGCATTGGGATGCAGAGTCCTGCCGTGAGGTGAAGGGGATACAGCGGTGGAACGGCGTTATTTATATGCGCTCGCCCTGCCTCTATTGACGGCACGCAAGGGGCGGGCTAAGCTCAATTCATGATGCTGGAAGATTTTGCTGCGGGAATATGGGATGTTTGTACCCATACGCCTCTCATGCCTGGCCGTCCTCTTAGATGGATCATCATTGCTAATCCTAAGGCCGGAGGATTCATATTACCTTCCCGCTGGCAGCGGCATTACCGTTCCCTTAAAGAGTATGCACTAAAGGCTAAAACCTTTTCCCGCCGGGATAACGCCGTTCCCTTCCATACGGCGATGAACGCAGAAAACGACATGTCCCTGGGTAGCCTGGGGCTTATCCCCACCCGCTTTGCCGGACACGCAAGTAAGATAACCCAAGCCCTGTTGGAGGAGGCTGACGCCGAACTCGGTATCCGGGGGGCTTCCAAGCCGTTTTATCTTGTTCTCTGCGCGGGGGGCGACGGTACAAATCTTGAAGTCCAGACGGTTCTCTGCAACGCGGCGCCTGAAATCCGGGAAAACTTCGCGGTGGTCAGGTTCCCCATGGGTACAGGCAACGACGGCGCCGATGCCCGGGAACTGGCCGGGGCTTTGGACCTCCTCCTTGAACCTTGCCGCATAGAGCCGGCCCGGGCTTTGCGTTTAACCACCGCGACTGCCGGGAAAGGCCCGTTTCTGGCCTTCAACATTCTTTCGGTGGGCCTCGACGCCTTTGTTACCCACATGACCAATAAGATGAAAGGACGCCTGCCGGGGGATTTTTACAAGCTCTGGGTGGATATAGCCTCCCTGCTCTACGATAGGATTTATACGGTCGGCCCCCTGGACATACGTTATTTTGACGATGCAACGGGGGAGGGGGAGGTCTTGCGGGAAACGGCCCTGCTCCTGGCGATGGGCGCGAGCGGACACCGGACCTACGGTTCCAACAAACGGATACTCCCGGATGACCGGAACGTATGCCTGGTCAGGCAGATGCCCCTCCTGCGGAAGCTGGCGCTTAAGGGGCTTTTTACTACCGGTGCCCATGTGGACAAGAGCGAATCCCTGCTCTTCAACGCCCGGCGGATGGAATTTCAGGGGGAATATCCCATTCTGGCCCAGATGGACGGCGAATCGGTATTACTGCGTCCTGCGGATTTTCCCGCAGCCATTGAACTCACCGAACCGGTAATTCCTGTATTGAAAAAAATGGCGGCGATCAGGTGATTTGGAAACATGTCCAGCCATCATGTAAGGTGAGGACCTCCGGCGGGGCTCCGCCTCCTCCCCCAGGGTCGCCGCCCATGTTTGACATAATTCCAGGAAACCGCTCTTTTTGGGGTGGTGATGCAGAACGTATGATAAAGAAGGCTATGTGGCGGGAAGATGGTAAAATGGAAATATGCAAATAACCATCACCACCAAAAAATATAAGGAAGGACTTGTCCCCCGGCTCCCCGGAGTTTAAAGCCTTTCCAGAATGGCCGCCACCAACGCCTCGAATTGTTTGAGTTTTTCCCGGTTCAGTTTTACGAAAGCGTTCTGTTCCGCCTTACCGGCCACGGCTTCCATTTCTTCGCGGTTGCGGTAGGTAATCCCCCGGAAGGGATCGTGAAAGTCCTTGGCCCGGCTGCGGTATACCTCTTCCGTCACCTTTTTCTGAATCTCCAGGGTGGCCTGTATCTCCGCCTCAAACGCCTCACGGTTCCGGGCGGGATGGGTATCCGTTTCCTCTGATCCCCACAGATACTGTAGGATGCTCCAGCTATGCCGAAGCCGGTCTTTGGGGTAGGCCGCCGCCATGACTGCGTAGCTGTCATGAATGGAACTCCAGGAGCTATAGCTCCCGGTATGCCGCCCTTCCCGTATCTCCCGCCGCAACGCGTCCACCCTGAAGGCCGGGGCGATCTGCCCCCCCAGGTTTACCCAGGCGTGGACCCGGCCTTCCGTAGCGGCGTCGTTCCAGGCGGAATCCGGCGCGGTGATTTCCGCGATAAGGCCAGGGAAGTCCAGATGGGGCCGCTCCTCCAGACGGGCGATGAGGGCCTTCATGCCGTAGAACCGGAGCATCTCCCGGTAGGCCAGCCAGGCCCGTCGGGGCTTGAGGAGCGCGGTAGTCCGGTTATGCCGTTCAAGTCCGTACGCGGGGATCTCTTCGTCCGAGCGGGGGATGTAGTCATATTCCGGGTCTTCCTCGCCTGAGCCTTCGATGGATAACGCGCTTCCCCCCAGAGAACCCGGCGGCAGAGAAACGTCCGCGTCCCGCATCCATCCCTCCATGAGTTCCAGGGCGCTCATGATTTCTTCCGCCGTGTCGGGCGCAAGATAGTCCATTTCTATGCGCTGGATTTTATGCTCCCGTTTGTCCCGGTCTGCGGCCTTCCAGGAATTCCGCTGGAGGGCGTAGAGGTTGTACATCCAGAAGTAGGCGGGCATCACCTCCAGCCGGTCTTTCTGTACGTTGTTGTTCACCAGAGAGAAGGGAAGGGGGATGTTGAGTTCATAGGGATAATCCCCCTTGGCGATAAGGACGAAGCTGGCAAACCGGCTTGAATGTTTCAGGGTAACCGAAAGACCTGGCCAGAAACCCCGGCCCGCCCGTATCTCCCCATCATTGGCCCGGCTGTTGTGGTTGGACCCTATGGTAGCCCCCGCCGCCATGTTGCTCATCCCCTGTATAAGGGTCGCTATAAGGAAAGAATTGTTGTGGTGCTGCTCATGAACGGGAAAGATGAGGTTGTTCAGAATTTCACAGCACGAAATAGTCGAGTTATCCCCTAATACCGAATGGATGAGCCGGGCGCCGTACTTGAGGTTACAGTTTCTCCCCATGACGAAACGTACCGCCTTTACCCCGTAGAAAGCGTGGCAACCGTAGCCCACGACGCCGTTCACCATTTCCACCCCCTCACCAATCTGAGTTGGCTCCTCGGCGGAGGAATGGATGGTCAGGTTCTTGAGCTTGTTCGCCCCCTTGATGTAGGCCCCCTCCCCTACCGCCACGTCTTTGATGATCTTGCAGCTTTTAATCACCGTATCCGAACCGACGACGCCGTAGACCCCCCGTGGGCTTCCGTATTCTTCCTGGGTGATCTCCTTGAGCCTGTCCATAAGCGCCCGATCGTCCCGGTAAGCGCCCCAAAGGTAGGCGTCGGCGGGGATAAGGTCCGCGAAGGGAAGAATGGAACGGCCGCCCGCTTCGTTCATCACGTCGATCCAGATGCGGACATCCTCATTTTCCCCGTCTTTGACGATCCCGTTTCCGAATTTCGCGTGGTTCGTGGTCTGCATCTCGTCTATGCGGGAAAGGATCACCCGGTTTCCTATCAGGTAGTGGGAAAGGTGGGAACAGTCCTGAATAGCCGCGTTGTTCCCTATGTCGCAGGAAATGATCGTGCTGTTCCGTATTCCCGCGGGAATACAAAAATCGTGGTGTCTCAGAAGTACGTCCGCCAGGATTCCCAAGCGTATAAGTCCGTAAAACCGCGAATTACGGATCAGGGAAGGTTCAAAGGGATCGCTTACCAAAAAAGAGTCCCAATTGGAACAGTAATTGTCATTCTTTACGAGGTCTTCGATCTCCCGCGCCCTCAGCTTCCGCCAGGAAGACTCAGGCTGTCCAGCCTGCCGGTTCCGCAGCCAGTACTCGTCTTTGCCCGGCGGAAGAAACGCCGAGGGGATAAAATCATATCCGTACCTTTCGGAACTTAGAATCGCCCTATCATTCATCATGGACTTCCTTGCCTGTTTTGCCCAGTATAGCCCGGATTCGATGGAGTGTGTATACTTTTATCGGTTGTAAGCGTATGAAGAGAACGATTGTCATCATAGATGGAATGGGCGGCGGCATCGGCGTCCAGCTCATAACAAAGCTGAAAGATTTGCCGTTGGGAACGCATGAAATCATCGCACTGGGAACCAATGCCATAGCTGCGGAACGTATGGTCAAGGCCGGCGCCCACCGGGGCGCTTCCGGAGAGAACGCCGTCAAGGTTTCGGCGTCTCTAGGGGACTTCATCCTGGGTCCTATAGGCGTTGTTATCCCCAACGGCCTCATGGGGGAAATTACCCCCGCCATGGCCGAGGCCATACTCGCCGCCCCGGGAGAACGCATCCTCATCCCCCTTCAGCAGGATCACTTCCGCCTGGTGGGGCTGGAAGTCCAACCCCTGGCAAGACTGGTGGAAGAAGCGGTGGATTACCTGGGGAAGCAACTTTAGGAAGAGGAGTGGGATGCCGAGGAGGAGAGGCTGTTACGCTTCGCACAACAGGCGCTTAGAATTAACGAGGCCGTTTCAAAACCTCACTCCAGTCGCATATGCCAATACGGCAGGTGCAAGCGGGAAAACCGGGACGCTGAACTCTAGGCGCGGGGTTTGGAACAGCTTCTCATGGTTAATCGTTTCTTAATGCTTAGAACGTAGAATCCGGATTGTAGAACCGGGGTACATTGGACTTGTCCACCAGCGTGGAAGGAATAACTACCGTAACCGGAGAATTTGCCGTATGGAAAGAATCGCTCTTGTTGAGGCTGTCGAATTAATATACAAAACACTAATAGTGTGGTATACTCTTCCCTATTATGGCCCGTTATAAATACTTTGATAAATCTCAGGGATTATTCCTGACCGTCTCCCTTGA
>JAITLF010000244.1 GCA_031278025.1 Treponema sp. | reverse complement strand
AGTCTGGAAGATGTCTAATGTGAACGATGGCAGCCACAGAAATGATTTTTGGTTCGGTCCTGAATTAACCCTTAGCTATTGAATTGAAGGGGAAGCCAATCAGCCTTATTTCCCTCCCTGCCTGGAACTTCAAGACTCAAGTCTGGAACTTCTAGACTCAAGTCTGGCGCTTCAAGACTTAAGTCTGGAACTTCAAGACTCAAGTCTGGAACTTCTAGACTTAAGTCTGGCGCTTCAAGACTCAAGTCTGGCGCTTCTAGACTTAAGTCTGGAACTTCTAGACTTAAGTCTGGAACTTCTAGACTTAAGTCTGGCGCTTCTAGACTTAAGTCTGGCGCTTCAAGAAATGAGGTCTGGAACTTCTAGACTTAAGTCTGGCGCTTCTAGACTTAAGTCTGGAACCACCAGGCCGGCCTCCGCAGGCCCCGGAGATTGCCCCGGAACCCGCGGACCGTAGGTCCGTGGGCCGGCCTTCCAACATGCTAAACCCCGCTCCGCAAGGGCGCGGGCGGGGGTGCTGGAAACGAATGGGGGCGGCGCCCCCGCCGGGGTGCGGGGGGATTGTTGCTTACATCTTAAACTGGGTGATCGCGCCGTAAAGGGCGTTAAGCCCCTCGGTGTTTTGATCCACCGTTGTGTGGGCAATCTGGGCGGACTTCGATACCTGGCTTACCTGGGAGACTATGCCGGCGATCTCTTGCCGCGTGGAGGATCCCATGTCCGCCAGCTTTTCCGTGGCGCGTATGGACTGATCGGATTCTGCCTTTATCGTTGCCGCCCCGGATTGTACCTGTTCGGTTATTCCGTTTATCTGCTGCAGGCTTTCCATAATTAACTCGGAGCCTTTGGCCTGTTCCTCTATCGACTTGCTAATCTCGTCGACCAGGGCATCGATCTCGTGGACTATGGCGCTGGTCTCCCCAAACGACCGCTCAATACGCTGCCCTATCAGGGCAATGTCGGCTATCCGGTTCCGTATCGCCGTTAGGGTCTGGTTCGAATTCTTCGCCTGTTCCGCCGTGGTCTCCGAAAGTTTGCGTATTTCATCCGCCACCACCGCAAAGCCCCGGCCCGCATCCCCCGCGTGGGCGGCTTCAATGGCGGCGTTCATCGCCAAAAGATTGGTCTGGGCCGCCACCGCCGCGATAACCTTGTTCATCTCCAGCAGGGCGCCCGAATCGGCCTCTACCAGCCGGATCGTCTCGGTGGATTTGGCGATATGGCCGTGTTCCGCGCTGGAACTATTCAGCAGGCGATTCAGGTTGTCCCCCAGGGTTAGGATTCGCTTTTCAATGGCCGTGATATTCCCGGTCATCTCTTTGATGGACAAGGATGAAATGCCCAGTTGAGACTGCTGATCACGAATGATGCCGCCCAGGGCGACAAGTTCCCGGTCAATATTGGCAATGTCCTGATTTACCTGCCCGGTTTCCTCCCTAATCCGCTCGCCCAGGGTCTCCAGGTTGTTGACGGACCCGCTTATTTCCCGCGCCGCCAGGGAGGTGTCGGCAATCACCCGGTTAAGTTCGGCGTCGTTGGACTGCATGGCCTCAAAGGAGCGGATGATGTTTTCCACCAGGTTCCGCAGGTTCCCGGTCATCCGGACGAAGGAATTTTGCAGCAGCGTCATCTCGTCTTTGCCGGTTACGGTGAGTTTCGCCGAAAGGTCCCCTGCCGCAAGCTGTTCCGCCATCAGCACCGTTTCGTGCAGGGGCTGCGTTATGGATCGAAAGGTTACCACGCAGAGGGGGGCAAGAATCACCGCCGCCAGCCCAAGCACGCAGCAGAGGATGACGAGCATACGGGTGTTCACGAAAGCGGCCAGGAGTTGTTCCACCTCTGCCTTATGGATATTGATGGTATCAATATAAATGCCCGTGGAAATCCAAATATCGGTGCCGGGAATGTACTCCACATACGCCACTTTGGGGGCGTTGTCCATAGACGGCGGCTTGGGAAAGACAAAGGAAACGAAACCGCCGCCTTTTTTGGCGTTCTCATAGAGGTCCCGCACATAGTAGACCCCGTTAACGTCGGCGGTCTGTCCCAAATCTTCCCCTTCGCGCTGGGGCAGGGTAGGGTGCATGAAGATCACCGTGCCGATGTAGGTGTAGTAATACCCGGATTTATCGTCCTCAAACCGGTAATCCTTGATGTAGGCGCTGATAATGTCATGCTGTTCCTGCCGGTCCGCTACCCCGGCTAAGGCTTTGCCCAGGGCGACCGCCATTGTTTGCGTACCCAGCTTGATTTTCTGCTTCTCCCCTTCAAGCATCACGTCCTCGGCATCGGTGATGCCCGCTTCCTTAACGCTTTCGGCGGTAAAATAAACCGTAACCACCAGGCCGATTATCGAAAACACCAAAACACCAATGATAATAATCATCCGCGCGGCTATAGATATATTTCTTAACATACGCTTCCTTCTTTCGGTTATTATGATCTGGATGTCATTATAACCGTTATGTAATCTTTAACAACCGTAAAAATGCGATGCACCGCGCCGGGACAGATGCCGCGGAGAGCAGGGAGAGGCCCGCCAGGGACCGGGCAGCGCCCCCGGAGGAAATAGGGAAGTAAGGAAAATGGAAGTAAGGAAAATGGAAGTTAGTAACGAGGAAATAGGGAAGTAAGGAAAATGGAAGTTAGTAACATGGAAATTAGCAAAACCGAAGAGTTGAAAAGGCTGATCGACACGGCGGCGGGAAGAATCCCGGCGGATTTGGTGATACGCAATGGCCGCGTGGCCGATGTATACCAGGGCCGCTGCATCGAAGGCGATGTGGCTGTTTCGGGGGGGGTTATCGCCGGGGTTGGCAGGTACGAGGGCGCGGTCGAGGTAGACGCCCGCGGCGGTTTTGTACTTCCCGGTTTCATAGACAGCCATATTCATATCGAATCTTCTTTTGTAAGCCCCGTGGAGCTGGGGCGGCTGTTGGTTCCCCACGGAACTTCCACCATCATCGCGGACCCCCATGAAATCGTCAACGTCTGCGGTCTTGCGGGGCTTGAGTACATGCTCGCGGCATCGGAAGAAACGATGCTGGACATCAAGATGATGCTTCCTTCCTGCGTGCCTTCTACGGCTTTTGAACATGCCGGGGCGGTGCTGGATGCCGGGGCCCTGGAAACGCCCCTGGCGGACAGCCGTATTTTGGGCATGGGGGAATTCATGGACTATCCCGCCGTGATCAGCGGTTCAGGCGCGGCGCTGGACAAGCTGATGCTGGCAAAAAATGCGGGGAAAATCATAGACGGACACAGTCCCAATGTCCGGGGGAAGGAGCTTAACGCCTATTCCGCGGCCCGGATCCACACCGATCATGAATGTGCAACGGTTGAGGAAATGCACCGGCGTATTTCACGGGGTATGTACGTGCTGCTCCGCCAGGGTTCCGCCTGCCATGATCTCCGCAACCTCCTCAAGGGAGTTACCGCCGGAAACAGCCGTTTTTGTGTACTCTGTTCCGATGACCGGCAGCCCAAAACCATTTTAGAAAAAGGGCATTTGGACGATCACCTGAGAATCTGCGTTGAAGAAGGCGTAGATCCCATGACGGCCATTCAGATGGCTACCCTTAATGCCGCGGAGTGTTACCGGCTGTATGACCGGGGCGGCATAGCCCCCGGACTCAGGGCGGATTTGACCGTGGTGGAGGACCTTAAAGACTTCCGGGTAAGCCGGGTTTTTATCGAGGGGAAAGAAGCGGCGGCGGGTGGGAAGTACCTGCTCCCGGTGAGATGCCACGACGGAGCGGCGGTGCGGAGCAGTTTTCATGTCAAGGATTTTTCGGCGGAAAAACTCGCCCTCCGTCTTGCGGGCAGCGAAGTCTACGTGATAGACATCCGTCCCGGTACGGTCGTTACCGGCAAAGGGAAGGCCCGCGTTAAGCGGGACGCTTCGGGCTGTTTTGTCCATGATCCGGATGCGGACATCGCGAAGATAGCCGTGGTGGAACGGCATCAAAACACGGGCAGCGTGGCCCTGGGCCTTATCAGAGGCTACGGGATACGGCGGGGCGCCATTGCCCAGTCCATAGCTCACGATTCCCATAACATTATTGCCGTCGGCGTCAGCGACCGCGAAATTGCCTTTGCGGTAGAACAGCTGCTGGAACAGAACGGCGGCGTAACCGTAGTCAGCGGAGGCCGTGTACTGGAGCGTATGCCCCTGCCCCTGGGCGGCCTTATGAGCGACAGAAGCGGCGAATGGGTGAATAAAAAGTTAAACGCCATTCACGAGGCGGCCTTTCGGGAATTGGGCGTAAACCCTGATCTGGAACCCGTGATGAGCCTCTGCTTCATGTCGCTGCCGGTAATCCCCGACCTCAAAATCACCGACATGGGATTGTTTGACGTGGGGCGGTTTTCGTTTATCCCGATAGAGGTTTAGAACCCGTTTGGATCCTTAGGGACTGTGCATACATAAAATGCCGGCAAGTTATTTCTGTACCGTTCCTTAGGCGGCAGCAGGCTTTTGGAACAAGGATCTGCCCCGCACATACTTGGCGGCAATATTCCGGTCGTCAGACAGATAAACCACCCGTTCCAGCCGCTCGCGGATCGAAAGCTCGAAAGGGGCGGCAAGGTTTGCGTCATCTATGACCAGGGCGTCAAAGTCGCGGCCCGGCGCGAAAGACCCCGCCGCTCCCGCCGGACCGGTTTTCCCGAAAAACGCGCCGCCCCCGGCGGTTCCCAGGTAGAAGGCTTCCTCCAGGGTGAGGGGCGCATCGTCTTCCGCCGCCAGGACCCGGCGGAGCTTGGAAACCTGTATGGCATCGGCCATGGCCCGGAAAATGGACGTGTGGACCCCGCCCGCCACATCGCTCCCCAGCCCGACGGGGATGCCCCGCTCCAGGAAACGCCGTACCGGGGCTATCCCCGACGCCAGGTTGGTGTTGGATTGAGGGCAGTGGGCGACAAACACGCCCTGTTCCGCCAAAAGGCCCGTCTCCCGATCCTCCGGCCAGACGCAGTGGGCCATGACGGTCGGGACCCCGCCGCCGAAAAGCCCCCACCGGGCGTAGGCCCCCGCATAACTGCCCGCGCCGGAACAGAGTTCCCGGACCCAGCGTATCTCCGCACGGTTTTCCGAAAGGTGGGACTGCAGAGGCAGGGCGTATTCTTTCTGAATCTCCGAAAGACCCTTCATAAGCGCGTCGCCGCACGAGGGAACAAACCGGGGGGTAAGGATAGGCCCCACGTTTTTGTACCTCCCGCAGGCCGCAAGCCATTCCCGTGTAGCCGCCAGAGAAGCCTCCGCACTGGCTTCCCGGAGGTAATCGGGACTGTTCCTGTCCATGTTCACCTTGCCGGCAAGACACACCAGCCCCGATTCTTCCAGCATGTCCATAAGCAGGAGGGAAGCCGGCGTATGAAGGGTGCCAAAGAACACGAGCCGGGTACTCGGCCCGCGCCTTACATGTTCCGTCAAAAGACCGTAGGCGCGCCGGGCGTATTCAAGATCCGCGTACCGGGCTTCCTCCGGAAAAGCACGGGTTTCAAGCCAGTCCAGAAGTTCCAGGTCCATACCCAAGGCCCGGAAGCTGAACTGAGGTGCATGCAGGTGGAGGTCCGTCAGTCCCGGTATGACGAGTTTGCCGCCGTAGTCTGCCAAAGGCAGGGAACGGTATTCTTCGGGAAGCCGGGGGAACGCCCCCGCAGATTTTCCTTCCCGGCAGACAAGATAGCCGTCTTTAAGAGTTTCCAGGCAGGAGAGGTTTCGACTGTGGCAGATGTCGCCACGAATGATAAAAGTTTCGCCCATACCGGTATGTTTACGTTATATTGACGGCCATTGCAAGGGATTTCCGCCGGGCGGCGCTCCCGCACCTCGCGGGGCTCCGCCCCGCGTGGTGCGGGCAGCGTACCCAGGTCTGGAACCTCTAGACCCAGGTCTGGAACTTCTAGACCCAGGTCTGGAACTTCAAGAAATGAGGTCTGGAACCTCTAGACCCAGGTCCGGAACTTTCGGACCTGGGTCCGGAACTTTCGGACCTGGGTCCGGAACTTTCGGACCTGGGTCCGGAACTGTCGGACCTGGGTCCGGAACCACAAGACCGGCCTCCGCAGGCCCCGGAGGTGGAGTGGCCGGCGCCGCCGCTGCTGTGGCCGTCGATGGCAGTGCCTCCGCCGAGGCCGCCTGTTCCGCCTTCGCCGGTTGTGGGGGGCATGGAAAATAGGAATTGCACGGACGGCCTAAAATCCCAATAAGCCTATACAGAATAATGATTTATTGAAAAAACTCAAAGATGGGGACTGAGAGATTACCCAATCACAAAGGCGGGAACTATAAGGTGGGAACCATTATTCGCTTACTTTGTCAGTATTGGCTAAATTGAAAGTTTCAACTCTTGCGGCATTTTTCAATCTGGACTCTTTTCGCAATTTATCTTCCTCAATTCTTAATTTTTCCTCTTCTAAACCTATTCTTGCCAAATAAGCCAAAAAAGAATTTATTTAAATTTCAGGGAAATATACTTCTCTCAAAGCGTCTGTTTCTTGTCTTAACTGTGCCGTTATTCTAAGGGTCATATTTCTATCTTTTGGTTGATCTATCATAACCCTCTCGTGCTTTTCTAATGTAGATAACTATCAAAAAATTGTCACTCCCTTAAAAATTTCAGCTGGCCTATCCGATTAAATGATATATATTGTAATGACGGCTTTCCAAAGAAAGCTGAAACAATGGATGGTCTATGCATTAATGCATACAACGCTTCTTTTACTATTCTCAAGAATTGTTCCAGGCCGCTTATCCTCTTTTTTCCTACCACATGATGGTTCACATATGACCATACCGTCTCATCGGGATTTAATTCCGGTGAATATCCAGGCAGATAAAATAATTTCAGTTTCCCACCCGTGCTTTCCGCATATCCTTTTATCTTTTTGCTCTTGTGTACCGGATGTCCGTCTACTATCAGAAATACCGGATTCTCCTGTTTGAATAATAACCGTTTCAAAAAATCTATAAACACCGGTATCGTACAGGTCTTGTCCGTTACCATAAATCTCATGTGTCCCTTGCTGCTAATAGCCGACAACCGTGCTCCGCTCGTCTTTATTACCGGTGTTTTTCCTTTAGGCGCCCACGTCGTCTCGCCGTGATAATCCGAACGTATCGCAGATTCATCCCCCCAATACACCGTCGCACCGCGCTTTTTGGCTTCTTTCTTTATCTCAGGATATTCTTTCTTCAAAAACTTCTTTGCCGCTTCCTCATTTTGTTGATATGCCACATGGCGGGGCCGTTGCGCCGATAACCCTAATGCCTTCAGCGTTCTCCATACCGACACGCCGGGCATAGTAACCTGAAACAGCCGTTGTATGACTTCCCTGATTGTTTCTATCGTCCACAG
>JAITLF010000235.1 GCA_031278025.1 Treponema sp. | reverse complement strand
CGAGCGGTCCGGGGCTTCGGGAGAGCGGTCTGCGGGCCGCGCCGGAGCCTCCCGCGTCCACGGCGGAGCCTCCCGCGTCCACGCCGGAGCCTCCCGCGTCCACGGCGGAGCCTCCCGCGTCCACGCCGGAGCCTCCCGCGTCCACGGCGGAGCCTCCCGCGTCCACGGCGGAGCCTCCCGCGTCCACGCCGGAGCCTCCCGCGTCCACGCCGGAGCCTCCCGCGTCCACGCCGGGCGGTCCGGGGCTTCGGGAGGGCGGTCCGGCGGCGCCGGACCCAGGTCTGGAACTTCTAGACTCAAGTCTGCAAGTTCTAGACTTAAGTCTGGCGCTTCTAGACTCAAGTCTGGAACTTCTAGACTTAAGTCTGGCGCTTCTAGACTTAAGTCTGGCGCTTCTAGACTTAAGTCTGGAACTTCTAGACTCAAGTCTGGCGCTTCTAGACTCAAGTCTGGCGCTTCTCGGCTCAAGCATGGCGCTTCTCGGCTCAAGCCTGGCGCTTCTCGGCTCAAGCCTGGAACTTCCCGGCTCAAGCCTGGAACTTCCCGGCTCAAGCCTGGAACTTCCCGGCCAGGTCCGGGAACGCCGGAAAGCGGATTTTATGCCGCCGTATATGGTTTTTGGGTGGGTTAATGCGGTCCGGAACGGGATATCCGGGCATTAAAGGGCCAATTTCCCCCCGCAAACGGCCCAAAATCGGCCGTAAACGCTATTTTTCTTGACATGCCCTGGGACCGGTGGTACCCTCGTGGTAAGCTGATTGGTGTTTTTGACAGATTCAGTTTGGCGCGGAATAGAACTTCCGCAGACTACAACGATTAAGCAGTGGCGCTTAGGAGGTGTTTTATGAAAAAGTGGATGGTACTGTTTTTGGTGCTTCTTGCGGTGGGAGCGCTGGTTTTCACCGGCTGTGAAAAGAAGCGGGATAGCGGCGGCGGCGGTTCAGGGGCTGTAACCCTGGAGTTCATGCATGCCCAGAGTACCGAGCCGGGGCGGTCTATTTTCCAGGATGCGGCGGAGCGTTTTATGGCCGATAATCCTCAGGTAAAGGTCAATATTGATGTTCTTGCTAACGATTCCTATAAGCAAAAGTTAGCGGTGGCGATGGCTTCGGGCAAGCTGCCGGATATTTATTTTTCGTGGTCCGGCGGGCCTATGTACGAATACGCCAAATCGGGAAATATTATCGACATTACTCCGTATATGAATGCCGATAACTACAAAGACAAATTCCTGGACGCCGCCCTTGCCCAGGCTTCCTGGCAGGGGAAGATTTGGGGCGTTCCTGTTCAGAATGTTTCGGTGTGTACCGTTTTTTACAACAAGGATATTTTTGCCCGGTATAATCTTGCGGTCCCCGCTACCCTGTCTGAGCTTGAGGCTGTCTGCGATACCCTTCTTCAAAACGGTATTAAGCCTTTCTCGCTGGCCAATAAGACCCAGTGGACCGGGTCGATGTTCTTTATGTTCCTCGCTACCCGTATGGGCGGGACCGAGCCGTTCATCAAAGCGGTGGATGGTTCCGGCACGTTTGAAGCGGATAACTTTATTTACGCGGGGCAAAAGATCCAGGAATGGGTTAAAAAAGGCTATTTTAACGAAGGCTTTAACGGCCTGGATGAGGATTCCGGCCAGGCCCGTATGCTGCTATACAACGAAGAATGCGCCATGCACATCATGGGAAGCTGGTTCAACGCTTCGGCTGTCTCTGAAAGCCCTGAATTTGTCAAGAAGATGGGGATATTCAGCTTCCCCGCCATTGAAGGCGGCAAGGGGAATCCCAACACGGTTATCGGGACGGTGGGGGATAACTTCTACCATGTTTCCTCAACCAGTAAGAATCCCGAATGGGCTTTTAAGATGATTACGTACCTGACCGATGATATTGCGGCAGCCAAGCGGCTGGCTGAGGGCAATATTCCGCCGCTTAAAGGCGTCAAGCTGGATGATCCCATTTTGGCGGAATTGTTTGCGCAGGTTCAGGCCGCCCCCGACATGCAGCTTTGGTACGATCAGTCCCTTGCCCCTGAAGTGGCGGAAGTCCACAAGATTACCAGCCAGGAGATTTTTGGCCTAACCTTAAGCCCCGAAGAAGCGGCTAAACGGCTCCAGGCGGCCCAGGCGGATTATTTAAAAAACAGCAACTAGTTTTCCCGGAGGCTGTTCCATCGAACCGGAGGTTCGCGCCGTGCGCGTCTGGCGCACCGGCGAATAGTTTTGGAACGGCCTCAAACAGCCGGCGGGTTGGACAGCCGTAACGCGGCTGGTTACAGCGTATCAAAAAAGGAGACGCCGTGGATTGCGGCGTCTTCTCAATTAAAGGGGGTTAATGATGACCGGGACGGCAGGTAAAAATATTTCCCTTCGTAAAGCGCGGCAGCAGTCAGTACGGATAAGTGCGGCGGTTTTTTTGTTTCCCGCGTTGTTTTTTCTGGCGGTTTTTATCGTATATCCTATCGTTGAGTCCTTCATAATCAGTACGGTCAAATGGAACGGGATGAGCAGGAACAGAACTTTTATCGGCCTTGAAAATTGGATCGTGCTTGTTAATGACATCAATTTCTGGAAAGCCTTTGGAAATAATGTACGGATAATGTTCCTCTCCCTCTTTTTTCAGGTGCCGTTTGCCATGGCCCTGGCGACTTTTCTGGATATTGCTGACAGAAAAGGAGTTGTTTTTAAGGTAATTTGGTTTCTGCCCTATCTTATTTCTTCGGTGGCCATAGGGCTGTTATTCAAATATGCCCTGGACGCGAACTACGGTATCTTTGCCTCGGTTTCTAAATTCTTTGGCGGAGGCGCGGTCGATCTGCTGGGGAACCCCAGCGCCGCCCTGTATACCGTAATCGGTGTTATTTGCTGGCAGTATATCCCCTTTTATATGATTCTTTATTTGGCCGCCTACGGGAATATTCCGGTGGAATTATACGAGGCCGCGAGTATAGACGGCGCTACCAGAAATCAATTTTTCTGGCTTATATCCCTGCCGCTTCTTAAGCCGACCATAATAAGCGGGATTACTATTTCGATCATCGGTTCTCTCAAATACTTTGATCTGATATTTGTTATGACCGGCGGGGGTCCGGGGGTTGCTACCGACTTGATGGCGACGATGATGTATAAAACATCCTTTGTTAAATTCAATATGGGCTACGGTTCGACCGTTGCCTGCGGCATGTTTATCCTTATCACGTTTATGGCTTTGTTCACGGTGGTGATTCTTAACAAAAAGGCGGTTGAAGCATGATGATGTCGCATAAAAAGAGTTTTGTTTTTTGGATACTTGCCGTTTTGTTCGCTCTTGTATGGCTGGTCATTGCCGGGGCGCCGTTTTTCTACCTTATAACCATCTCCATGAAGTCTCAAGGAGAATTTTTAACCGGAAGCCTTTTTAAGCTGCCTGAGCGGTTCAGCTTTCAGAATTATGTTACGATCATGCGGGGGGCGTTTTTTGGCTACTTCTTCAACAGCGTCTTTGTTCTGGTGGTTTCGCTCTTTTTGCTGTTGATCATAAGCTCCTTTGCGGCGTATCCGCTTTCGCGGATGGAATTTAAGCTGAACAAGCCTATTTTTTCCCTTATTGTGGCGGCTATGTCCATTCCCATTCATATAACGCTGATCCCGGTATTCAGTTTGTCCGTGCGGACTAATTTATATGACAGTCTGTATGCCCTTATCGGCCCCAATGTGGCTTTTAATCTGCCCATGTCGACTTTTATCCTCACCGGGTTTATGAAGGGGATCAGCCGTGAACTGGAAGAAGCCGCCGAAATTGACGGCTGCGGGAAATTTCGCACGTTCTTCAAGATTGTTTTCCCCCTTTCCCGTTCGGGACTGGCCACTCTTGGAATTTACAATGGCGTGGTTATTTGGAACGAATTTAGCTTTGCCATGGTGCTTACCCAGTCGCCTTCAAATTTTACGCTTCCCCTTTCGGTTTGGACGTATCAGGGGCAGTACACGATGGATGTCCCCCTTATCATGTCCCTATTGGTGCTGGCATCCTTGCCCATCATTCTTCTCTATATCTTTGGTCAGGATAAGTTGATCAAAGGGATGATGGCCGGGGCGGTTAAAGGATAGTCCCCGGTCGGGGCGGACGCGGAATATTCCCGCGTCCGCCTCCTGTATTTTTTCCGCGAACTAAAATAACTTGAGTGGAATAACTTGAATGGAGGTTTGATGATGAAACGAAAAGCGGTGATTCTCTGTGGAGGCTGGGACGGGCATGAACCCGCATTGATAGGAGCGCGGTTCAAGAAGTTCCTTGAAGACGAAGATTTTGAAGTTACGGTCGAGGAAAACCTGGACGTATTAAAAGACAAGGAGCGGCTCGTGTCCCTGGACCTTTTTGTCCCCCTGTGGACCATGTGCCGGGAGCCCCTGGGGTATGGTTTCTTTGAACCCCTCCTGGAAGCGGTAGGAGGCGGCGTGGGCCTTGCGGGAAACCACGGCGGCATGTGCGACGCTTTCCGGAACAGCGTTGAGTATCAGTTCATGACCGGCGCCAACTGGGTGTCCCATCCCGGCGGGGACGGCGTAAAGTACCGGGTGAACATCCGGGGCAGGTCCAATCCTATCACCGATGGAATAGAAGATTTCGACGTCAGCTCCGAGCAGTACTACCTTCATGTGGACCCCTCTAACGAGGTTTTGGCTACGACCCGGTTCCCCACGGTCCGGTGGTATCATTCCGCCAACGGCGAGGTGGACATGCCCCAGGTATGGACCCGGAAATGGGGCTACGGCAGGGTTTTCTACAATGCCCTGGGTCATCATAACGATGTGTTCGACATCCCCGCAGCTTGGGAACTGATGAAGCGGGGGCTTCTTTGGGCAGCGGATGGAAAGCGTATCGCCGTGGAAAAGGGGCTCAAGGCGGAAGACTGGAAGAGCCCGGTAACAATGTATTAATTTGATGAGCATAAGGAGGATACACATGAGTGTACAACGAATCGGCGTTGTTGGAACCGGAAATATCAGCGGCATTTATCTCAAGAACCTAACCGGCATGTTTGCCAAGCGGGTAAAAGTAACCGCCGTGACGGACTTGATTGAAGAACGGGCGGCTAAGGCCGGCGCGGATTACGGGATCCCCCACATCAAGAAGACTTCGGACCTGATCAACAGTCCCGATGTGGACATCATCCTGAATATCACCGAGCCGTATAACCACTACAAGACTGCCCTGGAGGCGGTCAAGGCGGGGAAGCATGTCTATAACGAAAAGCCCCTGTGTGCGGAACGGGAAGAGGCTCAGGAGGTTCTGAAGATCGCGTCGGCAAACAAGGTGAAGGTTGGAGGTTCCCCGGACACCTTTTTGGGGGCAGGGATACAGACCTGCCGCAAGCTCCTGGACGACGGCTGGATCGGCTGTCCGGTGGCGGCGGTTGCCTTTATGGTGAACCACGGCCATGAGCATTGGCATCCCGGTCCGGAATTCTACTATAAAAAGGGCGGCGGCCCTCTGTTCGACATGGGGCCTTATTATCTGACCGCCCTGGTAAACCTGTTAGGGCCCATAGTCCGGGTTTCCGGATCGGCGAAGAAGAGTTTTGATACCCGGACCATTACCAGCGAACCCCTAAACGGCGTGGTTATCCCGGTAGACGTTCCCACCCACATTGCCGGCGTTCTGGATTTTGCAGGCGGCACGGTGGGGACCATCATCACCAGCTTTGATGTGTATTCCCACACCCTGCCCTGGATAGAAATTTACGGCAGCGAGGGAACCCTGCGGGTCCCGGATCCGAATACCTTTGGCGGACCGGTCTATGTAAAGCGTTACCGGGAAGAGGAATGGTCCGCCATACCGTTGCTCAAGGACTATCCCGAAAACAGCCGGGGCCTGGGGATCACCGATATGGCGGAAGCCATTGCCGAGGGACGGTCCCACCGGGCAAATGGCGAAATGGCCTACCATGTACTCGACGTGATGCACGGCATCCATGATGCCTCCGCGTCGGGGACATATTACGCCGTAAAAAGCAACTGCACCCGCCCGGAACCCCTCTAAATACTGGCTGTCCACAAAGTCGGTTGCTTTGCGGACCGGCACTAAATATTATGCGAAGGGGTTCCAAAGTGCTTTGGAACCCTTTCTTTTAGACCACACTGCCGGTTATAAAAAGTCCCATAGGCTCGTGGACAAACCGTAGCCGGAGCCGCTGCGGTATCAGACCCGCAAAGGAGTTTTTAAATGAAGGAAAACAGATTTTTTGGGGCTGAAACGCCCCGCGTTTTGACGGCAATGGCGGCGCTTCTGCTGTCATTTGGATTGGTTCTGGCGGGGTGCGCCAGCAGCGGTACCGGGAGCCCCGATGGTGTTGCCAACTTAACGGCTCAGGCGGCAAAACTGGCGAAGGACATCAACGCCCTCAGAGCGGGGAGGGCGGTGGTGAACGGCGGCACGGTAACGCTCACTGGTTGGGCGGGGCTCAAAACGGACCTCACCGTGCCCGAAGGGGTTACCCTTGACTTGACTGCCGAGGGCACGGCGCTGGAATTACAGGACGGCGCGGTCTTGACTGTGAACGGCACGGTGAAGACATCAGGACACGGCGATCACGGCAGGGGCTGGGTTGAGGGGAGCCTCCGCGTGGGGGACGGCGCGGCGGTCATTGCCGGAGGGGGAACCATCAATCTCAA
>JAITLF010000207.1 GCA_031278025.1 Treponema sp. | reverse complement strand
CCTATTCGATTCAGCGAAAGACCAGTGGCCCCATGATGGAATCTATGTTTTTGCCTTGGATGGGGAAGTATACTGTAAGCGGTTGGAGTTTGACATGACCAAGATAAAAATCTACTCAGTCCGCCTTAATGATTTAGACAAAGCTGAATTGATGGTAACGCTTGATAAGGAGGATATATCAACGGCTGACAGATTGACAATTTTTGGGCGGGTTCTCTACTGGGTTCACCCAAATTTAGACGATGGTTAGCCAAAGGTACGACACAAAATGGTGATTTTTTCCTAGAAAAGGTGCGACATGAACCTTGTCGCACCTTTAGCCTCATGATTTCATCTATTTCTTTATGTTATATAGACTTACGTGATAATGTCGCACCTTTTTCGATTTTGATTTTACGTGTCGCACCTTTTGGGGTATTCTTACCAGTTTTCTCTCTCGTGATTTCCCGCCCTTTGCTCGGGATTTCCCGGTTTTCAAGCGTTTTGTGCCCACAAATCGGGCTTTTATAGGGTTTTGAAACCATTTGAAGGGATTTTAACGCCAGTACCGGGATTCGCAGTTTCTCTCGATTTTCTCGCAATTTCTCGCATTCTATTTTTGGAATTTTCGGCGGCCTTTTTTCGCTAATTCTTTACAGCATATAGACTTACGGCATCGCGGGGGCTCCCCGTGAAATTCCTATTTTCCATGACCCCCCACAATAGAAGGAAACAACTGCCGGCTGCGGCACAGGGAACGGAGGGCGTTCAGGAGATTTGGAAACGTATCCAGCCATCATGTACGGTGTGGATCCCCGACGGGGCAGCGCCCCGCGCTTCTTCGGAATATCCCCCAAACTTCCGGGGCGCTGCCCCCTCCTCAATTCTCGCGTATAAATATGCCGTCCCCTAAGGCGCGGGCAAAGGCGACCATGTTTCGGCGAGACGCCGACGGGAGGGGGATAGTCCGGCGGAACACGTCCACGCCGCGGGGTGTGTCATGAAGGGCGCACTGGGCTTGTCCGTCCGCCAGGGTGATACTCAGATGAAAGCGGGGGGAATAGGCCGCCTGCGCCGCGCTACCTGAGGGTGGCGGAACCGCGTCAATCCCCATCCGGCGCAGTGTCCGGCTCAAAGCCCGTTCTGTTTTCGCCGCCGGGGGGTCTCCGTCCGGGGCAGTAACGGCCAGTTCCACCGGCAGGGTTATGCCTTTTTGACGAAGGGCGCCCCGGTTCAGCGCGTAAAGGCGTTCCGCCGCGTTAAACCGTTCAAGCCGCCGGGCCGTGCCTTTAAGGAGCAGGTATACCTCGCTGTACGCGTCGGCGATTAGGTCCCGTTCCCACAGGGGATCAAAGCGGGGGATGGTGCGGAGGAGGAGTTCCCGGTCTTTGAAGAGAATGCCTTCTTCAAGGTCATAACTTGGAATTGCGGCGTCTATCAGGGGAACCTCGCGGTCCCGTGCGTTCCTCAGATAGGCCAGCGCCCTTTGCGGGTAGCTCTCAAAGGCGTTGTAGTATTGCAGCCACGCGTCAGGGCTCGCGTTGCTTCCGGACGCGCGGTAGGCGCCGGCGGAGATGAGGCTGTATTTTTGATAGAGGCGCCGGTGAGACGCGGCTTTGTACCGGTAAACCCAGCGCCGGGCCAATCCCCGCAGCGCTTCCGCCAGGGTTCCATAGACACCGCGTTCCTCAACGTTGGCAAGCCCGGTATAGGTGGTATAGAGGATATCGTGAAGGTCCCGCTTGTACCGGTCCAGGTCTATTCCGTAGTTAAGCATCCAGGACATATCCCCCAGGGTGAGGCAGTCCTCGGCGTAAAGCCGGGCTTCTTCCAGGCGGCCCGCTATCTGATACGCCTGGGCCAGGTTTACCTTGGAAAGCGGCGAGGTATCAAGCTCATAGGCCGCCTGATATTCGGAGAAGACCTGGGGCAATTCCATGCGGCGCAGGAACAATTCCCCCCGCGCAAGCCTGCCGGAGGCCCGGTTCCGGGACGCCAGGGATGCGTTGGTCCGGTCAAAGGACTCCCGGTACTTGTAGAACCGGCTTTCCAGTATTGAAAGGTTGTAATAGGCTACCGCGGCGAATTCCCGGTCCCCCAGGGTTTCACCGCCGGCTATGGCTTCCAGATACCGCGCTTTGGCGTCGTCGTACCGGAACATTTCCGAATAGATGGTTCCCAGGGTCATGGAGAAATCCGGGTCCGGCCCAAAGCGGTCCAGGGCCGCAGTCAAAAGGTCCTCCCCTTCTTTCAAACGGTGGAGCTTGTAATACATCCAGCCGAGGCTGCCTATGGCCTCTTGATAATCCGGCGCGAGGGCGAGGACCCGTTCCAGGTAATCAGCCGAAAGTGCATCCTGGTTGAGGTACCCGGCGGTTCGGGACAGGCGGTACAAGACGTCGGGATCAAAGGGGAGCAGGGTTTCTACCTTTCGGTATTCGTCCCAGGCAAGGCCGTAGAGCTTGCGGCTGTAATAGAGGGATCCCAAGGCCCAGGGGAAGCGGGAATCTCCGGGAAAGTTCTTTGCGCCCTGCGCGTAGAGTTCGATGGCCCGCTCCCAGAATTCCGACTGCTGGGCTTTTACCGCCTCATCAAACAGGGCGTCCGCCTGGCCGGTAATTTCCTCCCCGCTTACTCCGGGGAAGGCATCCCCTTCCTGCGCGGGAATAGTACCGGGGGTGGGCGCCAAAAGCAGGACCAGGATATGGAGCAGGATCAGGGCGGCGGGTATACCGGCGCGGTTCCCGCCCTGGGAAGGGCCGGGACCTTCCGGGGATTTGGGGGCCGGAGCCGACCTCAGGGCCAGGGCCAGGGGAGGGCAGAGCCAGGCAAGAAGCCGCCTGTGCCGCGGGACCGCGTTGGCGTACCGGGAAGAGAATAGGGCGTAGTGATTCTGCAGTTTCACATCATCATCCTGAGTATACGCCGGGGCGTATCGGGCCGCCGAAGCGTCCCGGTAGAGGGCATAGGCTGCAAGGTTCCAGTCTTCGTCCAGCTTAACGGTCCATTCGGATTCCGAAAGGAGGAGGGGGCTGCGCCTGAACCCGGCCAGGGCAAGGCGACGGAGGGCGTGAGACCAGAGGTACTGCGCCTTTTTCCGGGGGTTCCCCGTCAAACGGGAGGCGATAAACAGCCCCACCCGCAGGCTGATAAAGACGATTGTGAGGATTCCGGCAAGCAGCAAAATCCAGCGTTCCCGTATGAACCTGCCGGCGCTTCTCCCCAGAGACGACAGAGAAACCCCGCCGGATTTTTCATCCGCTCCTTCTTTGGGGGTAAGCCGGCCCCGGTTTTCCAGGATTTCTTTCATAAGCCGATCAAAAAGCTCTTGGGGAACCCCGGAGGAAAACCGGAATTCCTCATCTTCGGCAAGCTGCCCGGTGGTTGGATCAAATTCGAGCCAGCCGTATTCGGGGAAGTACACTTCCACCCACGCGTGGGCCATATCGGAACGGACCGGGTAATAATCGAAGGCCCCCTGTTCGGGATCGATGAAGAAACCAACCGCCACCCGTGAGGGGATTCCCAACGAACGCAGAAGAAGCGTCATGCCAAAGGCATAATAGGAACAGTAGCCTTTCTTCGCGTCAAAAAGAAAATATCCCAACTGATCCCCGTCGGGGGCGATGCCGGGCTTAAGGCTGTACCGGTATTCGCCGTATTTAAGCCGCGCATAAACCGTTTGCACCATTTCCCAATAGTTCGAAAGATCGCCGGTTATCTCCCGTGCAAAGGCGGCTATCCGTTTGTCGCCGCCGTATTCGGTGTAATAGGCAAACGTTTCGGGATCAAGCCCCAGCGAGTCCGGACCGAATTCCGCAGTTTCGGTACGCCAGGGAACCGCAGCCATAAGCTCAAACGGGTATAGGGCGTCGCTGACATGGCTTTGAACCGCGTAGGCGGAACTAAAGGAGGAAGCGTCCCAGGTTTCAAACGGCACTATTTCCGCCGGAGCGTTCATGCCGATAAAGGCGGAAGAATCAAAATTAACCAGAAAATACTCCTGATCCATGATCCGGTAACTGCGAACGGGCGCCGGATTCAACACGGTCCTTCCGCCGGGCAGGCGCTGGGGATGGGCCGCCTCGTCTATCGTCTCATGACGGTAAAATCCCTGCCTGGCGTTATAGTCGGAAAGCACAAAACGGCGGAGCAAGACATTGAAGCCGTCAAAATCCCTTCGCACGATGAGGACCAGATCATCGTTCATCCTGATTTCGCTTTCCAACCGGAGGACCTGAGAAAAATCGAATTGGAAGAGGTTCGGCTGTAAAAGTCCCCCTCCCCGGTCAACCGCCCCCTCCTGGGAAGGTCGTATCATGAGGGCGCCGCCTATCAGCGCCAGGATGAACAAGGCCGCGACGGCCCGCAGTTTTTCCGTCCTTCGTACCCAGTATTCAGGCGGAAAGGACAGCAACAGCGCCACGAGCTGCAGGAAAACGACGGCGACGAAAAAGGCTATCATCAGAACCGGCCAGCGGTAGGCTTCCAGATCCGCGCTGCGTATCACACAAAAGATGACGAGGAGCAGGCCCTGGGCGGCGGCAATATCGCCCCGCAGGAAGCGCCGGGAACGGGCGGCAAAAAAAGTGGTAACGGCGGCCCAATAAAACGGCGGCAGGAACACAAAACAGTTGCGGTCAAACCCGAGGAGCAGGGAATCCAGGGCCGCCGCAGGACCGGAAACCCAGAACCGGGGCAGGGCGATCATGGCCCGCGCCGCCCAGGGGATAAGGAGCAGGGACAGAACCGCCGGGACGGGCTTTACATGCCGCTTCGTCAAAACCCAGGCCGAAACAAAGGCACAGAGCAGGGTTGCCATGAATACCGGCGAGTCCGCCAGATCACGGGCGGCCAGGCGGAATTGACAGAGGATGGCGAAAAGCGCCGCCGACCTCAGAATGAGCGCGGACAGGGCCGGGGCTTCAGGCGAGCCGGCAGGTTTTAGGGCGGCTTCAGCGCCGTATATGACCGGCATGGACCCCTCCTTTTCCTCCATAAAAACGGACGCAGGCTTCGGCGCTTTCTTCCAGCCGGACGGCGCTGGGGTTCAACGCGCCGTCTTCGCCGTACAGAAATAACAAATCCACGGTTTGCCCGGCATTCCGTTCTTTAAGAAAGCGGTCGAGAGACCATTGCGGGGCCGTAACCCCGCCGTCCGTCCTCGCCCTGGGCAGGGCAAGAATCAGGACGCCCCGGGCTTCCTCCGCCAGGGGTAAGGCGGGGCATGCTTCGGGAACTTTCACTCCGTAAACGGAGGCCGGAAGGGCAAGGATCGCCGCCATTTCGGAAGGTCCGCCGCTCTGGAGACCGCCACCGGAAAACCCTATACTGACGTCCATCCCCCGGTTCGTATAATCCAGCGCCATGGCCAGGGCGGTTTCGCAGAGCAGGTCTACTCCCCGACGGCCCGCCCCGGCGGTGTACAAACCCCGGTCCGTCTGACCATCTATAAGGATAACCAGCTTGGAATGGGGCGGAGGCTCAGAATCCCCCTCGCGGACAAAGAGACTGCCGGCGTGTCCATAGAGCTTCCAGTTGATCCGCCGGGGATCGTCCCCAGGCACATACGGCCGGTGTTCGATGAGGTCGTCGGTCCGTAAAAAGTGAGGATCCGTCCGCCGCTCGACTCCCCCGGAGGGCGCGGACAGCGGCGGCATCTGTTCCGCCGCCTGGGGCATAACCAAAAGCCGGGGACCTGCTCCCTGGGGCGCGGTAACGGCGGCGTGAAACAAGCCAAGGATGTCAAAAACAAGCAACCGGTCCCTATCGCCATAGTAGGCCCCCCGTCCGGGAGCGGTAAAGGAACTCATACCGTCTTTGGAGTAATCAGGATCAAAGTACAGGTTCAGCCGCCTGCCGTCCCTGGTGGAAAGATCCAGGGCGTACCGTATCAGTACGCCGGGCAGACGGAAAAGCTGGCCTTTTTCGGGGAACCCGCTTCCGCCGGCATTCTCCCGGACGCGGACCACCATCCCCGACTGTCCGACTCCCAGGGCTTCCGGAACCATACGGACGGCCAGAGCCTCCCCTCGCTTGCGGTGAAGCAGGGCCAGAAACAAAACCGCCAGCAGGCAGTACGCCCATACCGTCAGGAGTACCGCTCCCAGGAGGGTAAGGACCAACTCATGCCGCAAGGCCCCGACAATAAGGCCCAAAAGAGCCGCCGCAAGGATGAACCCTCCCAGGGTTTGAGGAACCGGCAACGGCGGCTTAGATTTGGAAGATTCGGGAAAAGGATCCGGCCCGGACCCTGCAGTCGCGTTAGATCGTCTTGATCCCGTTGATTCGCCCAAGGCATAGCTCCCGAATGAGTTTTTCTCCCTGCGCACGGGGATCTCGTAGTTTGAGCCTATGGACGAGTACCGATCCCGCCAGGACGGCGATGTCCTCGTCGATCACATAGTCCCGGCCCTTTACCAGGGCCAACGCCCGCGCCGCCTCAAGCAGGTGGAGGGCCGCCCGTGGAGACGCCCCAAGGGTGAAGCCCCGGTGAATGCGGGTGTCCCGAACCAGGTCGGCAACGGCCGCTTTCAGCGCATCGTGGCAGAAAACCCCGGCGGCGGACTTCTGGGCCGCCAGAAAATCGGCCTCCCCTATGGCCGGCGTCAAGCCATTCAGCACGGTCTCCGAAGGATTTTCGTTCAGTATAGCGAGTTCCGACTGCCGGTCAGGATACCCCAGGGAAAGACGCATCATGAACCGGTCCAACTGAGCCGCAGGCAGGGGGAAGGTCCCCTCGCTTTCCACCGGGTTTTGTGTGGCAATCACAAAGAAAGGATCCGGTGGCCGATGGGTCGCGTTCCCGATAGTTACCTGCCGTTCCGCCATTACCTCCAGCAGTGCGGACTGCACCTTTGGGGTGGTTCGGTTTATCTCATCCGCCAGCACTATATTCGCCAACACCGGTCCGGGCACAAAGCGAAAGGCCCGGCTTTCGGGATCAAAGACATCAACCCCTGTAATATCGTATGGAAGAAGGTCCGGGGTAAACTGGATCCGCTTAAACAACAGAGGCGCTCCGTCCGGCCCGGCGATGAGCCGGGCAATGGTTTTCGCCACCGTGGTTTTCCCCAGCCCCGGGTTATCTTCAATAAGCACATGCCCCTTCGCAAGGATAGCCGCAATAAGCAATTCCAGGAATTCCCGTTTTCCCCGGATAACCGTCCCGGCCCCATCGATCAGCGTCTGAATAGCTTCTTGGGTATTCATATATATTTAAGATAAAGGATAGAAGGGATCGTGACAAGCCGACAGGATAAACGTGCAGCAATTAAACAGTTACCCATCGTCTTCATCACCGATAACAAATAGCATGAAATCCTCCCAACTCTTGTGGGGGTAGTGGGGGAAAGAATATTTCGCATTTCTTCACCCACAAAAATGGGCGGAGAAAAACCGCAGTCGGGCTAACGTCCTATGTGCGCTTTTTCGTGGCCTAAGCCGTCTGCCGGCGGTGTCAGGCCCGTTGCGGGTCTGCGCGCAAACAGTCCTGGTATGTGCTGTATTTTTTGCCCCATACCAGCCAATAGCCCGCCGCCACGGACGGTGGCGGGCGTTTCCGGTATAAGAAATCAAATTATAAATGTACCAGCCAATCCGATAATGCCGTGATATGTTCCGGCATTGTTAAATTGGCAACATTATGTATATAATCTGACTATCCGTTAATAGTCAAGTTATATTTTATTTGATAAGATTCTATGCGTAAGGTTAAAACAGCTATAGGAAGGAGATAAAGATATGGCAGATAGTAGCGAGAACGAACCAGACGATTTCTATCAGGTAGCCTGTGTGCATTGCGGAGATAATCTCTTTAAATTTTCACGTTTTACAATTCCAAACGCGGAATCGCTCATTTTTCATTGCCCTAAATGCAACAAAACCACAACAATTGGTATTACTTCCTATGGCGGGCTTGAGGTTTCTTAAACCTGGAAATGAGACAAAATATTATAATCGTTAGGTAAGATATTT
>JAITLF010000292.1 GCA_031278025.1 Treponema sp. | reverse complement strand
GGATGGCGCTGAACGCGCCGGTCAAAAGGAGCCCCTCCAGGGATATGTTGAGCATTCCCGCCAGTTCCGTGAAAAGCCCGCCGGCTGCCGCCAGCAGCAGGGGCGTCATGATGGTTACCGCGCTGTGAAGGATGGGCAGCATCAGGGGGCCTTCCCTCGGGGGGGGGCGCGCCTCCGCCGTTTTCGCGCCGTGTCTTTTGCCGCGGGGAGATTCCATAGCACGGCGCTTGAAACCAGGAAGAAGACTGCCGATTGAACGACCGCGGCAAGTTCGTAGGTTACGTCGGAGAACTGCATTGCCATCCGCGCTCCCGCTCCTATCCAGGCGAAGAAGATCGCCGCGGGGATAACGGCGCCGGGTTTTGACCGGGCAAGCAGGGCGGCTGCCAGGCTGTTCCATCCCATGCCGGCGGAAAACTCCTTTATCGCCGCGTAATAGGCGCCGTACACTGCCATGCCTCCTCCCAGGCCGTAGAGCGCGCCCGATATGCCCATGACAAGCACCGCGCCGCGCCGGGTATCAATGCCTCCGTATTTGGCAAACCAGGGGTTGATCCCGCAAAGCCGGGTCTCGTAGCCCGTCCGGCTCCGGTAGAGAAAGAGGTGTACCAGAACCGCCGCGGCCAGGGCAAAGAACAGGGCGGCGCTCAAATTGGAAGGCGGCAGGATACGGGGCAGCCGCCAGGATTCGGCGATCTTCCGGGTAGACTGGAGGCTGGTCTGGGGGTCCATGAACGGCCCGGCGATGCCGTAATTGGTAACCAGTATCAGTATGTTGGAAATCAGAAAGGTGGTGATAAGTTCATTGACATCCCACTTTTCCTTGAGGAATCCCGAAAACCCCGCCGCGGCGCCGGCAAAGGCCGTCCCCGCCAGGAGCGCCAGGACCGCGCCCGCCGCGCCCAGGGGCTCCAGGGCCAGGGCGGCGATGACGGTAACAAAGGCGCCTGAATAGATCTGCCCTTCGCCGCCCAGATTGAGGCGCCCGCCCCGCATGGCGACGGATACCCCCAGGCCCCCGAAGATGAGGGGGATGGCGCCGTTGAGCATATTGCCAAAGTAGTAGGCGCTCCGCAGGGGGCCAAGGAAGAAATACGCCAGGGTCCTGGCGGGGTCCCGGCTTAGGAACAGGGACATCAGCGCCATGAGGATCATGGGGATGAGCAGGATGAGCGCGGCGCCGCCTGCCGTTTTGACCGCCGGTGCAACCGCCGGTGAAACCGCCGTGTGCGGGCCTTTTCCGTCAGGTTTCATGTTTCAGCCCCGTCATATACGCCCCCAGGGCTCTCTTTATATCCCCGTTTTTGCCTTCGCCTTCCGGGCGCAGTTCCGCCGCGGCGGTCCCCCGGTAAAAAACGATGATCCGGTCGGCCAGGGACAGTATCTCGTCCAGGTTCGAGGAAATCAGGATAAGCGCCGCGCCTTTTTCCCGGAGGGCCGCTATCTGTTCGTAGACATAGCGGCTTGCGGCAACGTCAAGTCCCCAGGCAGGTTCCGAGAAGACGAGGTAATCCCGGTATTGGTCGATCTCCCTGGCCAGAATGACCTTCTGTATGTTCCCCCCGGAGAGCGCGTCCAGGCGCTGATCCGCGTCCCCCTGGATACCGAACCGCTTGATGAGGCCCCTTGCATAATCCCGCGCGTCCTTCCGGCCCGGCAGCAGCCCCCGGAGCCAGCCCCGCGGGCCGCGGGAGGGGTTCGGGCGGAAAAATTCCCCGCGCCGGTTCACGATCAGGTTTTCCCAAACACGGGCCTCCCCGGCGGCGGCCACTCCCATCCGGTCCGCCGGCACATAGGCCAGGCCCCGTTTGCGCAGTTCCCGTGTCGTAAGGCGGGACACGTCTTCGCCATGAAGGAGCACCCGTCCTGAGGTAATGGGGAGAAAGCCCCCCAGAACGGCCTCCAGCGCGCCGAGGCCGTTCCCCCCCACGCCGGCAAAGGCGAGGATTTCCCCGGCATGGGCGGTAAAGGAGACCTGGGAAAGGAGCGGCTGTTTCTGCCCCCGGCGTTCCACCCCTACGTTCTCGAAGGTGATGACCGGTTCTCCCGCGGCGCGGTTTTCCCGCCGCCGTGTATCCGTCCAAAGCGCCACTTCCGCACCTACCATAAGGCGGGATATTTCAAATTCGTCGATTTTGCCGTTGCCCGCGCCCGCGCCCGCGCCCGCGCCGGTATCTCTCACTCCTATCAGCTCCCCCCGCCGCATAATCGCTACCCGGCTGGCAATACGCGTGATCTCGTTCAGCCGGTGGGTGATAAGGATCAGGGACTTCCCGGACTGTGCGAGCAGCTTGAGGGTACGGAAAAGGGCGTCTATCTCCCGGTCCGTCAGTACCGCCGTCGGCTCGTCCAGGATGAGGATGTCCGCGTTCCGGTAGAGCATCTTGAGTATCTCCACCTGCTGCATCTCCCCCACCGTAAGTTCCCCTGCCGGCGTTTCGGGCCTGACGGAAAAGTGATGCCCCGCGATGAGGGCCCGGACGCGGCGTTCCGCCGCCGCGGTGTCATAGAAGACGCCCAGGCGTACCGGTTCCGCCCCCATAACCACGTTTTGGGCCACCGTGAACTCCGGAAAAAGCATGAAGTGCTGGTGTACCATCCCTATGCCCAGCCGGTTTGCCTGGACCGGCGAGTGAATGTCCACCTTCCTGCCCTTGACCAGGATTTCCCCCTCGGTGGGAGGGACCAGGCCGTAAAGGATATTCATGAGGGTCGTCTTTCCCGCGCCGTTTTCACCGGCAAGGCAGAGAATCTCTCCGGCGCGCAGGTTCAGGGAAACCTCCCGGTTTGCCCAATGGACCGGTTCGGGATGCCGCGCGCCAAAGCTCAGGCCGGTTCCTTCGGCGTAGCGCTTGGAAATACGGCGCAGTTCTACTACCGGCGCAGGGCCGCCGGCAAGGCCGCCGGCAAGGCCGCCGGCAGGGAGCGTCATGGCCTCACCTCACAGCGGGGGCAGGGTATAATCCACCCGCCCAGCCTTGATGCCGGACAGGAAGGCATCGAACTTCGCCCGTATTTCCGGGGGAACGTAGCCGGAGTACCCCGGATCATCGGCGATAAAGTCCAGGTAGCCATCCGCCGCCCCCACGATACGGCTTGTTCCGTATTGAATCGTCCCGGCCAGTACGTCGGAAAGGATCTCTTCCACGAGTTTTTGCTGTTCCATGAGGCCGCATCCCAGGATGAACCCCGGGGCGGCGCGGTACTCGTTGGTGTTGTGGAACACGATATACGCGCCCCGTTCCACGGCGGTCTTGATAAGCCCCTGGGCGGCCCCGCCCGCGATGACGGCGAACACATCCACGCCGGAATCTATCATGCTGCCGGCCAGTTCCGCCGCCTTGTTCGCGTCGTACCAGTTCCCTATCACCCGGAAGTCCACGGTTATGCCGGGATCCGCCAGCTTCGCCCCGGCCAGGAAGCCTGGGACAATGTGGTTGTTGAGCAGGGGATACTCCTGCGCGGCGATAAAGCCCAGACGTTTGGCAGGGTTGGCGTGGGCCATATCGCTTACGGTGATAAGCCCCGCCAGGTATCCCAGGTACAGGGACTGCTCATATTGGTTGTAAAGGCAGGTGCTGATCTGGGGGTTCCCCTCGTACCAGGCGTCGGTGATGATGAATTTCTGCCGGGGGAATTTTTTCCCCACACTGGCGCAGATTTCGGGCAGGGAAGGATTGGACCCCAGGACAATATCGTATTCGCCGCTTGCCACCAGGGAAGCCAACTGCTCCTCCCATTCAGCCTGGTTGAATCCCGCCTCGTAGACCTTTACCCGCACCCCCGGATGGGCGGCGGCAAAACGCTCCGCACCGGCGGCCAGCATCTCGTAGGGCGGGCTGCCCGCCAGCATCCCGGCAATGTAGACCAGTACCGACAGGGATGCGCCGTCCTGCGGACCTCCGCCCTGCGCGGCGCCCTGCGCGGCGCCGCCTGCAAAGGCCGGCGTTCCCAGGAACACCAGGGCCGCGGCGAGAAGGGCCGCCTGACGAGCGGCTGCGTGAACAGGGTTTGTGCTGTTTTTCATGATACACTCCTAACGTTTGATTGGAACTTAAAACAACGCAGGCAAAACCTTCAGCGCGTAAAAAAGCCCTTAGAGCGTAAGCTCTAAGGGCGCTTAGTTCGGGGAAAAACCACGTCTTATGTACGCCGGGTTTCGATTTTCTCCCTTCCGGACTGTACCGTCGGCACCGGAATCTCACCGGTTCAATCCCCGCCTTTCGGCGTCAGGACTTGCGGGCTATACCGCCGGTCGGGAATTACGGAGCAGCAAGCTCCGTTCACCCCGCCCTGAAAATCTTGATTTACGTGAGACAAAGTTACGGAAAGGGGGGAGAAAAGTCAAGAAAGCAGGCGCCCCCTGCAGGGCAGAGTTCCGCAGGGGGCGTCTGCTACGATTGATGGGTATATGTTGTCTCAAACAGTTGTTTCAGCTCATCCATAGACTTGGCCTGGCTCATGATACTGGAAAACAATTCCCGGCCTTTTTCCCAGCCCTTTTCGATGCCGTGTTCGACGCCGCTTTCCCAACTTTCTTCACGGGCTACCTTTATGGCATCCTCTAAATTCCATTCTGCCGCCAGCATGTTTACCT
>JAITLF010000108.1 GCA_031278025.1 Treponema sp. | reverse complement strand
GTAATAACCATACTTATTATAATACCGGAAAAAAGCGAAAGCGTAAAAACCTCATTTGATTGCGCCTCATTTCCCCCGCCGCGCAGGACGCTCATTAAAATAGCGCCTCCGATGCCAATCAGAAGGCCGACGCCGAAAATCAGCGACCACAACGGAGAAATGACTGATAACGCGGCAGTACCCAAGGGGCCTTCATATTGCCCCGATACTACCATATCTACGGTACTGTAAACGGAACTTATAATGGCACTCCCGAATCCCGCAAATAAATAATGAAGATAAATTATTTTTATATTCCCGGTTATAATGTCCACAATGATCTCCTGCTATGCCGGGATAAAAAAATACCGGCAAGAATTTCCAAGCTCACTTGGCATCTTGTCGGTGCGGTAATTACGATTACGCCCCCTCC
Organism: Treponema sp.; assembly: GCA_031278025.1. Next base: position 8,772 of record JAITLF010000108.1, on the reverse strand, counting down.
GATGACGCTCTTATACAAGGTTTTCTCATATAAGTTCAATCCCGATGCTGTTTCAAAACGGATAATATGTCAATAACACGGAAAGGGGGAGAAAATTTCAGGCGCCGCGGGGGGCGCCGGGGACGACAAATTTGGATATAAAATATTGCGCATCACCGGGCCTAAAGGCCCCTGCGTTCACCCGGCACAATCGCTGCGCGCACCAACATCGTTGGCGAACATTCGCACGGCTCACGCCGCCTGCATTTTGCCGGCCATTACACGCCCTCTATTAAAGCGCATGTGCCGCCGCAGCGGGGCAGTTCAGTATTGATTTTCCGCGGTTTCCCGCAAAAATCCGCGGCCTGGAGGACTCGCCCGCCTTAACCGGGACGGCGCGGTCAAGGCGGTGATCACCGGACGGGGGGAGCTGTTCTATTCCCAATGCGGCGGCCCCGCCAATGCCCCCCTCCTTTCGCCGGCTGCAGGCGGCGGCGGGCTGCGGGAACGGGCCGTCAGCCGGGCGGCCGGGAACATTGCCGCTTCCTGCTATTCCGCGTATACCGGCACGTATACGGCGGCTATCCGGGGCAGGGCTATGACTGCGGCGGGCAGCGGCATCATCCTGGCTGCCGTCATGATGGCCCTGGGTATCGGCCTGGTATCTATCCTGGTGATCCGCCTCGTGCCCCTCCGGGTAACCGCGCCCATCGGGCAGCTTATCACCCGGATAGGGCAGACGAATTTGGACAACCCCGATCTCAGCCCCGATCACGGCCCCGATAATGGCCCCGATCACGGGCGGTCATTGACGCGGCCGATGATGAATTTGTCCAACCCGGTAACCGTTAGCATGATCGGCTGAAACGCCAGAACTATGTCCGCCGCCGGGAAGAACAGATGGGCCTCCTCCACCTTCAGGCGGAATTCGACGCGCGCCGGGCCTGGGTTAATCCCCGCTTTGTCTGCAATGTCCTGAGCGCCATATCCCGCCGGGAGTGGTAAACCATGACGAGGTGAGCCGCGGGCCCTGCGAAACACGCGGCCTCCCCGCTCCGGTATGCCGCGGGTACTTTCCGGCGGCTGGCACCCCGCCGGGAAGAACCGGACTGCCTGAAGGGCTGCCCCTGCCTCCTCAAAATCCGGTACCGGGACAAACCTGACTCCAGGATTTTGTATGCGCCCGCCGCGCGCCGTTTCAGAACCGGTTCCTCTCCCGCGCCAAGTCCCAAACCCCCGGCACGGGTACGGGCGCAAGGCGGGCGGATGTCCGGGCGCCCCCTTCTCAGGCCCAAATGCCGAATTTTGGGGCAAAACCGGGGTATTTGGGGCAAAAACGCCCTGTTTTGGGGGCAGAAATGAAATATTCGGGAACAGCCGCGCCCCGTTCAAAGTCCCGAACGCGAAATTCGGGGGCAAAAATGGAGCATTCGGGGGCAAAAATGGAGCATTCGGGGGCAAAAATGGAGCATTCGGGGGCAAAAATGGACCATTCGGGGGCAAAAATGGAGTATTCCTGATCAGAAATGGAGCGTTCCTGATCAAGAATGGAGCGTTCCTGATCAGGAATGGGGCATTCTTGATCAGGAATGCTCCATTCTTGATCAGCAATGGGGCATTCTTGATCAGCAATGGAGCGTTCGGGGGCAAAAATGACGTGTCCGGGGGCAAGCCGGTTTCCGCGGGGGGTAGGATACTGCCCGCCGGGCGGCAAAACGGCCTGCTTTGGCAGAGCCGCCCGGTTAAAATCACGCAAATAAAGACGGACCGTATGCCCCGCGGAAGGGGCTGGCGCCCCGGCAGGCGGGAATTACCGCCTGGCCGTTACCGCCGGATGCACGGCGGCTTTCACGGCCCCGTCCGCGGGAATGCGCCCGTTCAAAGCGCAGCGATACTGCGGGCTAATCAAATGTACCGCATCACACAAAATCACGCGGGAAAAAGCCTGAGCTTTTTAGTGCGCCTGTTGGCATTGCATCAGTATCGTGTTATCATGGCGGTGTAACATATAACGTTACAATAAAGCATTTGAGGAGTATGGCATGTTCAATTTTGAACCAATTCTTAAGGAAAATCCCGCAGGGGTTTTCGCAACCCAGGACGGCGCAAAGGTTAAGACGCGGGTCTTCCAGTTTCTTTTTGCTGACGGAAAAAAAGTTTACTTTTGTACCAACAGCGGGAAATCGGTTTATGCCCAGTTGACGGCAAACCCGCAGGCATCCTTCTGCACCTGCGCCAAAGATTTTTCCCTGGTGCTGTCGGTTAACGGCAGCGCTGTTTTTGTGGAGGATATCGGGCTTAAGACCCGCGCCCTTGAGGAAAATCCCGGCATTAAAGAAATCTACAAAACCCCCGACAACCCGGTTTTTAAAATTTTTTATCTTGATGTGGAAACGATAGAGACTTTCACCGCTGCCGAAGGCCCGAAAACGTATACCCTTTAAGGTATTCAGTCTATGCCCCGTTTTCAGGCGGGGCATAGACGCATCGCGGCGTGCAATGCAAATCAGCAAAAATTTTTTTTATGGGCGCTGCCTTTTCTGCCGGGGGCTGCGGTTTTTGAAGACCGGTATCCTGGGGTAAATCCTATAACAGGCAGGCGGCAGAAGAACGGAGGGCCTGAAAAGGGGCAGACGTTCCTTCTTTTTTTCCGGTATAGTTGGGCAATATCATGCTTAAGGAGTTCCTATGGTTGATGCCTTAAAGAAAAATCCCGCGTGGAAGGGCCGCCGGGGGCCGGTAACCCTGGTCATCATGGACGGCGTAGGGTACGGTAAATATGCCGAAGGCGATGCGGTCGCGGATGCCAAAATGTACCATTTAGATGCGGTTAAATCAAAGAGTCCCCATACAAAACTCAAGGCCCACGGAAAGGCGGTGGGGCTGCCTTCCGACGGCGACATGGGGAACAGCGAGGTGGGCCACAACGCCATGGGCTGCGGGCGGGTTTTCAACCAGGGGGCCGCCCTTGTTTCCTTGTCCATCGAATCCGGGGCCCTGTTTGAAGGTCCCGCGTGGCAGGAGATCGTTTCCAACGCCGCGGGGCATGGGGGGGCCCTTCACTTTATCGGCCTCTTTTCCGACGGCAATGTTCATAGCCATCTGGATCACCTTAAAGCCATGATCCTTAAAGCCAAAGAAGCGGGGGTAGGGAAGGTCCGGGTCCATGTGCTGTTTGACGGCCGGGATGTGGGCGAAACCAGCGCCCTGGAATACCTGGACCCCTTTGAGGCGTTCCTGAAAGCGGCCAATACCGGCGGCTTTGACGCCCGCATCGCCTCCGGGGGCGGGCGCATGTGGATCACCATGGACCGGTACGGCGCGGACTGGGCTATGGTGGAACGGGGCTGGAAGGTCCACGTTCATGGCGAAGGGCGGCAGTTTGCGGGCGCCAGGGAAGCGGTGGAAACCTGCCGGAAGGAGATTCCCGGCATCATCGATCAGGACCTTAAGGAATTCGTGGTAGCCGAGAACGGAAAGCCGGTAGGCGCCATAGAAGACGGGGATTCGGTCGTCTACTTCAACTTCCGGGGGGACCGGGCCTTGGAGATTACCGCCGCCTTCGAGGAAGACGCCTTCGGCAAATTTGACCGGGGCAGGCGGCCCAAAGTCTGCTACGCCGGCATGATGGAGTACGACGGGGATACCCACGTTCCCAAGCGCTATTTGGTAAGCCCCCCGGCCATAGACCGGACCATGGGGGAATACCTGGCCGCGGCGGGGGTCAGAACCCTGGCGATTTCGGAAACCCAAAAGTACGGCCATGTTACCTACTTCTTCAACGGCAACCGGACCGGCAAGTTCGATGAAACGCTTGAAGACTACGTGGAGATCAAGAGCGACGTGGTTCCCTTTGAACAGCGGCCCTGGATGAAATGCGCGGAAATTACCGACCGGGTGATTGAAGCCCTGGGATCGGGGAAGTACGATTTTATCAGGCTTAACTACCCAAACGGCGACATGGTGGGCCACACCGGGATCTACCAGGCGGTGGTTTGTGCCATGGAAGGCATGGACATACAACTGGGCCGGCTCGTGAAAGCGGTTGACGAGGCCGGCGGGATTCTGGTGATCACCGCGGATCATGGAAATTCGGATGATATGTTCGAACACGACAAGAAGACGGGAGCGGTAAGCCGTAAAGCCGACGGAAGTCCCAAAGCTAAGACCAGCCACAGTCTGAACCCCGTGCCGTGCGTCATCTACGATCCCGAATACAAGGGTGAATATCCCCGGACGGCGGGAGAAGGTTCCCTGGGAGCAAGCTCCCTGGGAGCAAGCTCCCTTAACGAGGGCCTGGGGATAAGCTCGATAGCGGCTACGTGTATACAGCTTCTGGGCTACACGCCCCCGGCGGATTACGACACGAGCGTCCTGAAGTTCTAAAGCCCCGGCGTCTCTTTACGGGGGTCCGGGGGGCCGGGGTCCTTCGGCGGGGTGCGGGGCAGCTCCCCGCGCACTCCATGCCGCATAAAGGGGAGACTTCCCCCGCTTTACCGTGTATACTGCGTCCCTAGGGAGGAATGTAATGGAATCTATCATTTTGGCGTCTGGCTCTTTACGAAGGCAGGAGTATTTCCGGCTCATGGGGTTGCCGTTTAATATTATGCCTTCCCGCATTAATGAAGACTACGATGTGAATTGGGGTCCTCAGGAGATAACTGAAGAGTTGGCGATACGAAAGGTCAACTGCATTATCGAACTGCTTCAAGGGCGGGCGCCGCCCTGGATATGCGGCGCCGATACGGTTGTCTCGCTGGATGGAAATATCTTTGGAAAGCCGTCGTCCAGGGAAGATGCCCGGAATATGCTGAACATCCTCCAGGGCCGGGATCATGAGGTGGTTACCGCAGTGGCCCTCTATAACGGCAGGGAAAAATCTGTCGACTGCCGCTCGGTGGTCAGTACCGTAACCTTCAGTCCCCTCTCAGAGGTCGAAATCGAATGGTACCTCAATACCGGGGAATGGCAGGGGATTGCGGGGGCGTATAAGATACAAGGACTGGCGTCCTGTCTTATTTCCCATATCACGGGGTCTTACACGTCCATCGTAGGCTTGCCAATGTATGAATTTTATGTCATGCTTCGCGAGAACGGGTATCCTTACGGGAACTAACCCGTTCAGGGAGTTTTAGAACTCCCTATTTTCCGTCCTCTTTTTGGAGGATGAGATAGAGGGAAGGCGCCGCCACGACGCTCTTTTCCGAAGGGATGCCGTCTACAGCCTGTTCGGGGACCGGATGGAAGCGGGGCGGAATCTCGTGCGATGCGAATCGCAAACGCGGAGAGGGGAGATTTCAGGGCGCGCGGGAGGAACACATGGCGGTAGTTACCATGAAAAGCCTGTTGGAATCAGGGGTGCATTTTGGTCACCAGGTAAAACGCTGGGACCCTCGGATGAAGAAGTACATCTTCGCCGAACGGAATGGCATCCATATTATCGATCTTCAAAAAACCATTCAGGCGATCAAAGACGCCTACGATGCGGTCAGGAAGAATGTTTCGGCGGGCAAGACCGTGTTGTTTGTGGGAACCAAGAAACAGGCTCAGCAGGCAATCCAAAAAGAAGCTGAACGATGCGGTATGTTTTACGTCAACAACCGCTGGCTTGGCGGTATGCTCACCAATTTTGTAACCATCAAAAAGTCTCTGCTCCGTCTTAAAAAACTGGAAAAGATGGAGATTGACGGGACCTTTGAAAATCTGACGAAAAAAGAAATTGCGTCTCTGGGTAAGGAGCGGGCAAAGCTCCAGAAAAACCTAGGGGGCATAAAAGAAATGAAGGAGCTTCCGGGCGTTCTTTTCATCATTGACACCCGTAAGGAAGCCATCGCCGTGGCGGAGGCCAAGCGGCAGGGTATTCCCATTGTTGCGGTGGTGGATACTAACTGTAATCCTGAGGGGATAGATTTCCCCATTCCTGGGAACGACGACGCCATCCGGGCCATCACCCTCTTTACCCAGATTGTCGCCAACGCAGTGGTTGAGGCGGATAACGAGGCGGGGCTCAAGATCATTGAGACCCTGGGGGACGAAAACGAAGACCTGGAAGAAATCATGACCGATGTCTCCGTCAAGGAGGAGGACCGGGAGATCGACATCGAATCCTATTCTTCCGGTGCGGCTCCGGTGGATGAAAAGAAAACTGAGGAAGCTGTCGCTGAGGATGATGATGAGCTTCCGGTGGATGTTGATAAAGTTTACGACAAGGAATAGCGGCAGTTCTCGAACCAAAGGTTCGCCGAACCTGCGGTTCGTTCAATTAGTTTTGGAACAGGCTCAATAAACAAACCCTTTTAAGGAGTCAGACAAATGGGGATTAGCGCAGAAGATGTCAAAAAGCTCCGGGAAAAAACCGGAGCGGGTATGATGGAATGTAAGAACGCCCTGGTGGAGACCGACGGGGATTTTGCCGGTGCGGAGAAGCTCTTGAAGGAAAAGGGGCTTGCGGCGGTGGAAAAACGTTCCGACCGGGCGACAAATGAGGGCAAGATTTTTGTAAAGATCGGGGGCAGCACGGCGGCCTTGGTGGAGATGGCGTCGGAAACGGATTTTGTAGCCAGAAACCCTGAATTCATCGCCTTGGGGAACGCGGTCGCGGACCGGGTCCTGGAAAAGGGCTATGCCGAGCCGTATGAAGAGCTTGCGGGCATGGTAACGGACCTGGCAACGAAGATTCGGGAAAATATGAGCCTTAAGCGGGTCCATCTGGTTACGGCAGGGACCGGCGAGTACCTCGTTAAGTACATACATGGGGATGGGGCCATAGGGGTCGTGGTAAAACTGAGCGCCGCTCATCCGGAGGTCCTTCAAAAGGAGGAATTCAAGGCCCTGGCCTTTAACCTGGCCCTCCATGTCGCGGCGTTTAACCCCGCAGCCCTGGACCGGGACCATGTTGACGCGGCCTTCCTCAAAGAGCAGGAGGAAATTTTCCGCAAGCAGATGGATGGGGATGAAAAGTTCCAGGGAAAACCCGCCAATGTGCTGGACAATATCCTTAAAGGAAAAGTAAATAAATACCTGTCGGATATATGCCTTATGGAACAAGGGTATGTAAAGGACGAAAAATTCACCGTGGCCCAGGTTCTCGCTGACACGGGGAAACAGCTTGGAACAACAGTAAGCGTGGCTGATTATGCGTACTTTAAGGTAGGAGATAGTTAATGCATTACGTTATTTCTTCATCCGAGGAGCGGATGAAAAAAACTATCGTCAATCTGAAAGAGGGGTTTGCTGCAGTGAGAACTGGCCGGGCGTCGGCGTCCCTGTTCGATAAGATAAAGATCGATTGTTACGGGGATAAAATGCCGCTCAACCAGGTGGCGACTATTTCCATCCCCGAAGCCCGGCTTATCGTGATACAGCCCTGGGACAAGGGGCTTATCGGGGAGATTGAGAAGGCCATACGGACTTCGGAACTTTCCCTGAATCCCAGCAATGACGGAAAGGTTATCCGGCTCGCCATTCCGCCCCTGACGGAGGAACGCCGGAAGGAGCTTGCCAAGCTCGCCAAAAGCCAGGCGGAACAAAGCCGGGTGGCGGTGCGGAACATCCGGCGGGACGGCAATGACGAGCTAAAGAAAATCCTCAAGGCCGGGGAGCTTACGGAGGATGAAGAAAGCCGGCATTCTGACGAATTGCAAAAATTGACCGATTCCTCTATCGAAAAAATCAACCAGGTTCTGGATGAAAAAGAAAAAGAAATAATGGAAGACTGATGTCCGCTAAACAAGATGCCGGCTCAAAGCCCTTTCTGGAAGAAGGTTCTTTCCCTGCTCATGTGGGCGTTATCATGGACGGTAATGGCCGCTGGGCGGTACGGCATGGGCAAATCCGTACGCAGGGGCACCTTGAAGGACTCAAGACGGCAAAAAAAATTGTTAAGGCCGCGAGTGATATGGGTATTGCCTACCTGACCCTGTATGTTTTCTCCACCGAAAATTGGAAGCGTACCGCTGAAGAAGTGGGGTTTATCATGGGCCTTGTAAAAAAGTACATGGCGGCGGAACTGGATTTTTTCAGGCGGAACCGCATTAGGATACGACATGCCGGGGATGTTCGGGGACTGCCCCCGGACATCGCCAGGGAGATTCGGGAGATATGCGACGACACACGGGATTTTTCGGGGCTGCAGGTCATTCTGGCCCTGAATTACGGGGGCAGGGATGAGATAGTCCGGGGGATACGGCGGCTTTTGGAGGCCCGTCCTTCCGGCGGGGAACTTACGGAAGCCGCCTTCCGGCAATACCTGGACAACCCCGATATCCCCGATCCGGATCTTATCATCAGGACCGCCGGGGAAATGCGGATCAGTAACTTCCTCCTGTGGGAAGGGGCCTATGCGGAATACTGGGTTTCGAAAAAACTGTGGCCCGATTTTACGGAAGAAGACTTTGCCGTGACGGTAACCCGATTTCAGGGCCGTGAACGGCGGTATGGCGGCGTAACCGGATGAAAAAACTAATCCAGCGTATCCTTCTATTCGTCATCACCCTGCCGTTCGTCATGGTTGTTGTGGTATTCCTGCCGTACCGGAGCTATCTAGCCACAAGCTGCATTGTTATCCTCTTGAGCGCTCTGGGGGCCGCTGAGTTCGCTGCCATGCTGAACAAGAAAAACGGTGCCGTCTCCACCAGGGAGGCCGGTATACTTGGGGCCCTGGGTCCCGCCGCCATGACGCTGACGGTGAGTTTTGGTCTTAGCTTTTACGTTTTTCCCGGCATCCTTATGGCGGCCTTCTCCTGGCTGCTCCTTTCCCAGGTTTTTACTCCCCCAGAAAAATTCAATACCTCC
>JAITLF010000098.1 GCA_031278025.1 Treponema sp. | reverse complement strand
ACGTCCAGGCCGCCCGCGGCATTAACATCCTTCAGGACAAGCTCCGCGGCGTACTTGGCGCCTTCCCCAACCTTGGGCGAATCCCCGGTTAAGGGAATGTTGAAGCCGATTTTGATGGTATTTTCCTTGGCGCCCCCGGCCGACAGCACGGTCAAGGCCGCCAGGAACAATACCCCCGCTAAAATAAACCTCTTTTTCATTTGTTCTCCTCCATTTTCTGTAGTATCATGCTTTTTTGCGCGCTGGAGACATAGTAGGGAGAATAAAAAAAACTGTCAAGCATAATTATGCATTTATTTGCAAAAATTCCGCATTTTTTTTTGAATAGCGTATATTTATGCAGATTAGGGCCCGTTGCTGATTCTATTTCCGCACAAATCTACGATGTGAACGGCGCGCGGCTCCTAGTCTTCGTCCCCGCCCGGGGGGAAGAGGTAGAGGTCCGGCAGCTTAAAGGTCCGGTCCATGGAAAAGGATTCGGCGTCCCCGGCTTCGCTGATAACCGGGATGGCAAAGAAATGGTTCATGGTTTCAAAGTTCTCCGCTTCGATTCTCACGGAATACTCAAAGTTTTCATGGACATTCGCTTTTTCGGCGGCGACGGACTCGGGCCAGAAGGTAAAGGCGCCCTGGGTGTTTGCCACCAGAATACAGGGGTTCTGCCAGTTGTGGTTCTTCATCTTTACCAGTTTGCCCTCCTGCCAGAGCTCTACGGTTATGCCCGCCAGGGGGGAAAAATTGGCGCCGTCGAAGGCGCGGCCGATGATCGTGGGGATATTGAAGACCGGGCCCTGTTTCATTGCGCCGTTGGGGGCGTTGCTGTGGTCGGAGTTGGGGCGCTGGTTGTGGCTGACCCGTTTGAGCGCCTCAAATACCATGGAAACGACATCCGCTTCCTTCTGCTGCCGGCTGATGCTCACCTGCTCAATCCGGGCGGCGCCCCGGTTGGAGACGATATAGTGCGGGGGGATGCGGTTGAGCACAAAACAGGCGGCGTCAATGCGGCACCGGTCGCAGAGGCATAGTTTTTCGGGATTGCCCTGCTTCTCTATGGAAGCACAAATTGCGTCTATCGTTGAAAAAACAATATCTTCCGTGGTGTTGTGTATTTCCATGACAAACCTCCACTCCTACTCTTCTAGATTTATCCATTTCTCGGCATTGTGCAATATCTCTTTAAGCCTCCCGGGTGATTTTACCTTATTTTCATGCCGCGGGTCCACGAAAATTCGGATAATCCGCAAAGATTTTACCAAACCGTCCACCATTGCCGGGTTGAAAACGCCGGCGCCTTCGGAAAAGCAACGGTCTTCGTCGCTTACATACAGGCCGGTTTCAAAAGAAACGGGCTCCGGAATATCGATGACCAGCGCCCCCTGGGGCAGGGGCTTCCCGCTTAGGGATATCTCCGCTGCCAGGGCTGCCTCATGCCGGAACCGGCTGCGGATATCCAGCAGATTCCGGTGGGCGGTCTCGTCAAAGGGGAATTCCGCGACGGGGACGAAAAAATGGCCCAGGCGGACTTCCTCTGCCAAGGGAAAGAGGGGGTGGGAACGGCCGGCGAGCAGGGCAAAGAGTCCGGCGTCGTCCAGATTATAGAGGTCCCCGGGCGCTAAAACGCCGTCTTCAAGCCCCCCTATAAGGGCCTTTTTAACCATTCCCGTGGCTGAACGAACCGTGGGGTGCCAGTAGACGGCCCGGTACATCAGGTATTTTGAAAAAAGGATGGACTCCACGCTGGGAATGCCCTTGCTGTCAATCGTTACGCCCCTTTCACGGCTGGGATGAAGGCGGCTTAGGATAAAATCTACGTCCTGGGCGCCGTAGGGAACTCCGCAGCACCGGGCGTCCCGGTTGAGGTAGTCCAGCTTGTCCGGGTCCAGCGTCCCGGAGAGGAGTCTGCGGTAAAAGTCCAGCTCCCCGTCGGATTCCCCGCCGCTGTTCAGGCCGGCGTCCACAATGGCGGCGGTGAACCAGGGATCCGCTCCGGTTTTCGCCACCAGGGACCGCAGGGGCTCCCGGAGGATGATCTCCGCGGTAAGCGCCTCGTGGCAGGCCAGGGGCAGTTCTTTGAGGGAATGGGTGTAGGGGAAATGGCCGAGGTCGTGGAGCAGCGCGGCGCAGAGAAAGGAGACCGCGCCCGCCGGGGTGAGCCAGGAAGCGGCGCCCCGGTTCGCCAGGTCTATGAGGATCCGGCGGGCCAGGTGGTAGACTCCGATGGAGTGGGCGGCGCGGGTATGGCTTGCGCCGGGATAGACCGCGTAGGCCGGTCCCAACTGCAAGATGCGGTAGAGCCGCATAAAGGGCTCCGATTTAGTCAGCGCCGCCAATTCCGGGGTAAGGTAGATATGTCCCCACAGCACATCCCGTATAGGGTCGGTGTATCCCCTCTGAAGCACGGCATAAACATCCATCATTCCCCAATAATAGCCCCCGGAATGGCTCCTGTCCACCGGGATCGGGGAACCGGGCGGGGTTCCCCGCCCTCTTGCGGCTCTTTTCCTGAATGTGCCTTTCTCGCCGGGATATCCCCGTGATCCCTTTAATTTTTCCCCCGTTCAGAGTATTCTATAAAGCGGTGGAGTGATTGCAGTGAATATCATAAAGAAGAGGGCGATACTCATAAGCATACTGGGGATCTTTCTATTGCCGGCGCCCCTGTTTGCCCAGGATTATGGGGAAGAAACTCCGCCGGACATGGCGGCGGATGCGGCGGAGGACATATCCCCGGACGCTGCGGCGGACGCTGCGCCGGATGCGGCGGCGGAGGAGCCGGTCTTTAACCAGGGCGCCATCCCCGAAGCCCTGCGGCAGCCCCGGCGGGGGGATGAGAACCCCCGGTATCCCCGGGACGCGGTGATTGGGGAAATGGGCCGGGGCCTGGCAAGCGAGGATGCCTACCGGTACGCCCGGAACCTGCTCCAGGGGGCGCTGTCCCTCAACCGGGAGTCGGCGCTCCTTGCCGGGGCGTCCCCATCCCAGCTTGAGGAACTGTTCGCCGGCCTGGAAACCTTGGTCCCCCAGCAGTACCGGCTGGGCGGGGGCAGGGAGGAAGCGGACGGTTCCGTTTCGTTCCTATTTCGGTTTATCGGCAGGGACCTAAGCATGGCGGGGGAACTGTATATCCGGCTCAACGACAAAGCCTGGCGGCTGGATGATATCATCGTCGAAGAAGCGAGGGCTCTCTCCGAAGGAGGACTTATGAACACCTACAAGTTTGATTTCTCTCCCTATGAGCGGTTCTTTTAGGCGCTAAAATGGCGACACCAATTAAGCGAATCGAAAAAGACTTTTTCCTCAAGGTTCTCTACGATGAGCAGCTGCCGATTATATTTCTTCGCAACCGCACCGAATATGTGCTGCGGGTGGAACAGCCCGTTAAGGACAAAATCAGTTTTTTGTCGGATCGCCCCATACCGGACCTTAAACACCGGGAAAAGATGAACCTGATATTTGAGTACCAGGAAAAGATCATCACCTTTACCGTGGAAATTCGCAGCCTCCGGGCAAACCATATCACCGCGGCGGTTCCGGAATTCATGTATAAAAACCTGGGCCGCTCCCACTCCAGGGTGGTGACTCCCCCGGATCTGCAGGTGCAATTCACCTTTCGGGAGGAACGGTATTCCCTCTCGTTTCCCAAAATTACCGATTACGATTCCGGGGAAATAACCGAATTTATGGAAAAGTTGAACCCCCCGGACCTTAACGGACTCATCGCTCAAATAGGAACGTGGATCAAGGGTTTTGCCAGCAACTTTAAGCTGGTTATCTTTAAGGATACGCAGCCCACCACCGCGGAGGAGAAGCTCCTCGCTGAAACCGGCAAGGCGATTTACCTGCCCTCCACCCTGGGGACCCTGCCCGCGGTGGACCCCCACCCGAAAAAACGGCTCGTTACCGGCGATATGCTTAAACGGTATCTGGAAAGCGCCGGGGTGGGGAAAGAACACCTTGACGAAACCGCCGCCCGGTTTATCCGCTCAAAATTCGAGGGGGGAATCTTTTCGGACGCCTGGATACCCATACTTTTCCAGGAATACGTGATTGGCTACCTCCATGTATGGATCAACACAGAGGGCCTCCCCCCCCTAAATGACGAAGTTATGGAAACCCTCTTCCAGTTTGCCAGGGTCCTGGCGTTTTCCCTGAAGATCAACGGCTACTTCGATTCAGGCCTCCTGGACAACGAACCGTTTATGGGAAACGTCATTGACATCAGCGCTTCGGGGCTGCTTTTCGCGTACCCCATCTCGGACCTGTCGATGGCGCTGAGGACGGACTCGGAGCTTTCGGTTAGGCTCAACTCTCCCAAGCGGGGGATCGACGCAACCGTCCAGATAGTCCGCCAGTACAACGACAAAACCACCAGCTACTTCGGCTGCCGGTTCCTGGACATCGCCCCGGAGGATATTCGTTTTCTCTTTGAATTCATATACGGCAAGCCCTTCACGGACGAGGACGCGTATTTTCTTATGGGCCATGTGTAGGAGTTTGTTGCGCCCGCTACAGGCTGCCCGGAGACCCGTCGGCGCCGCTTTTGGGCTTAAACAACCGCTTCATCGCCACGGCGTTTCGTTTTTCGTTAAAGACCAGGCCCGCGTCCCAGTATTCCACCGCGGCGAACAGGGCGTTGCCCCCGTCGGATTCGTCGCCGGAGCCATTCCGGAAAGACACATACTTTCCCAGTTCGTCATAGTTCCGCTCATCCACATATCGGTACCGCTTGCGGTTAAAGGCATTCCACCTTTCCAGATCCTTAAAGCCGTCTCCCTCATCTTCAACAATCAGATGGGCCATGTCCGGGGTAAATTTGTGCCAGATCCGCACCTTTTTTCTTATATCGTTCTTATTGCCGTGTTTTATCGCATTTTTGATAATTTCCGAAATTTGCTGTTCCAGCAAAGTGGCTTCCCTTACCCCCTGTGGAGCCGACCTGACCACCGACATGGCGTACGAGCGGATTCTGGAATAATCGGAGGGAAATTCCTGGTACTCCAGGCCGGTTTTGTCAAACAGGGGCGAAGCGCTATCAACCTCAATTGTAATATTACCCTGCCCTTTGCCCATGCCAACCTTTTTGGGGCGCGCTAAACCCCTACCTTTTTTATCGCCTCATCCAGGGTTTCCGTGATGGGGAAAAAACTCATCAGTTTGGTCAGCTCAATCACTTTTTTTACCGATCCGTGAATATTGGTTATGGCTAACTTGTGGTTTAGCTTCTTGAGCGTGGAGGAAATGTAAATAAGAGCCCCGATGCCGCTGGAATCAATATACTCTACTTCGTCAAGATTGATAACAAACCGTTCTATTTTTTTCTCAAGCATCTTCATTAGAAGTTCTTTAAGTTTATACGAATTGTAAAGGTCCAACTCCCCCTGAATATCTATGATATAAACTTCCTGGTTTTTGCGTATCCGTAGCTCCATGCAGGAAATTGTAGCCATAGGACGGTGAATAGTCAAGGCTTCCATATAGGCCCGGATTGGTGTGCGGGACTGCGCCTAAACTGAGTTTGGGGGCGGAGGCTGCGTTTGAGGCAGGGACCGGGGCCAGCCCCCCTGCCGCGCCGAATTCTGCCTTCACGTTGCCTGATAAGCCTATCCCCTAGGCATTTGCTCATTTCATTACGCAAATACGGCATTAAAGTAGCGCTGATTAATTCTCGATTGAAATAGTGTCTGTCCATAAAGTCGGTTACATTATGGACAGACCGCGGACTTTAGACCGATGCATTTGCTCCCGTTTTGTGCCAAAACGGTGTGCAAAATGCCTATTTTAAGGTAGTCTGTCCATAATGTGTCTACATTATAGACAGACTCGAATTAATCAGCGCTTCCCTAGGGAAGATCCGCCCCGCGCCGGGCGCCGGGCCTGAATTGCTGTTGTCGCTGCCGCCCAAAAAGGGCTTGGCGCCGGCCGCGCAGAGGACCCTACAGCCCTCAATATCCTGTTTCGGTCTTCCGGGCCGGGGTGTGCCCTGTTTTGCGTCCCTCCATGGAGGCTTGACGCCCAAGGTCCGGCATGATACCGTGAAATTCTAAAACACTGTTGTCAGGTTGCGCTATGAAAAATAAACTGCCCTGCCTGCTTGCCCTCCTTGCGCTCTGTGTCGCGGCGGTTGCTTGTGTAAGCGTGGGCGCCGCAGCGCCCGGCCCCGGCGAAACGCTGGAGGACGATCCCGCGATCATTTCCGGCGTCCTTGAAAACGGGCTTTCATACCGTATTTTGCAGAACAGTTATCCTGAAAACCGCATTTTCCTCAGGCTGGTGGTAAGGGCGGGCTCTGTTTTGGAAGCCAACAATGAGCGGGGCATCGCCCACCTGGTGGAACACATGGCCTTTAACGGGACGGCCCATTTTTCGGGGAACGAACTGGTTAGTTATTTTGAAACCCTGGGCATGGCCTTTGGGCCTGAGCTAAACGCGTATACCTCCTTCGACGAAACGGTGTACCGCCTGGATATCCCCGCGGATAATCCCGAAGCCTTGGGCACAAGCCTCGCGGTCATTTCCGATTGGGCCTGCGGGATTAGCTTCGACGAGGCCGAACTGGAAAAAGAGCGGGGGGTGGTTCTTGAGGAATGGCGCCTGGGACGGGGCGTCGACGGCCGGGCCTGGGACGAGCTGCTGCCCTTCCTCTTTCCCTTTTCCCGGTACGCAAACCGGCTTGCCATCGGCAAACCGGAGATCATTCAGAACGCGCCCAGGGAGCGGATCATCAAGTTCTATAAAAAATGGTACCGCCCGGAATTGATGACCCTGATTATCGTGGGCGACGCCGACGCGGCGATGCTCGAAGGGGCGGTAAAAGAAGCGCTGTCCCCTATCCCGGCAAGCGAAAAGCCACGGGCGCTCCCCTCGTATCCCGTGTCCGTTCCCAGGATGAAACTCAGTCTCCGCCTGTCCGATCCTGAGGCGCCCTATACCCAGGTTTTCATCGGCAGCCTGTTTTCCACGGTGCGGGTGAGGACCCGGGAGGATCAGAAGCTGTTCATAGCGGGGGCCGTGGCCATAAACGTCTTGTCGGCCCGGCTCGACGAACAGACCCAGGACGGCGATCTCTTCCTGGGCAGCCAGGTCCTCGCCATACCCATACTGCGTTCCATGACTGCCGGAGCGATCTGGTTCAACCCCAAGCCGGGGCTGTTTGACGACGCCTTCAAGACCGTCCTTGACGAGATCGATCGCTTTGTGCAATACGGCGTCACCGAAACCGAACTGGAGCGGCACAAGGCCGCCCTGCGTTCCGACGCCCTGGATGTTTGGCAGAACAGCAAAAAAGCCGAGTCGCCGGATATTGCGTACCGCCTGGTGGAAAGCGTGCTGAACGAAACGCCCTTCCTGCCGCCGGACGCCGAATATCAACTGGCCCTGGAGACCATCAACGCCCTTGCCGCGGAGGAGGTGAACGCCATTGTTAAACGGTATTTTGACGGGCGGGGCTCCCGGCTTCTGACCGTCGCGTCGCCGGACGCGGGGGTCCCCGCAAAATCGGCTATCAACCGGATGTGGAAACGGCATCGCAGCCCTTCCCTTGGGCCCTACAACGACGATCTGGACGGACGGCCCCTCTTCCCGCCTGAATTGGCGGGGCCGCCCGGCGCAATAACTGCGGAGCGCGTCCTGTCCGACGGAAGCGGCGGAACCCCGGCGATCACCGAATTCACCTTGTCAAACGGCGCAAGGGTCCTTGTCTGCCCCACCGATTTTAAGGAAGATTTTTTTCTGTTTAATGCCCTGAGCCGGGGCGGACTCTCCCTGGTCGACGACGACGACTACCCCTCTGCGTCACTAGCCGCGGAATACGCGGGCAGATCCGGCTTAAACGGATTCCGGCAGACCCAGGTCACAAAAAAACTGGGGGGCGCCAATGTGACGGTCGGGCCGGAACTGGGGGAAACCTACGCCGGTTTGCACGGTTCCGCCGCGGCCAGGGATATGGAAACTCTCTTTCAGCTTGTCAACCTGTATTTTACATCCCCCCATTTTACGGAAGCCGCGTGGAAGCAGGCAACGGGAACTATTGCTTCAACGGTCGAAGCTATTCAAAAATATCCGAGCTACTATTTTGCGGCGGAACAACTGAAGATCCTTTACCCCGGTTCCGTCCGGCTTAACGAACCCGACGGTTCTTTTATTGAAGCCCTTAATAGCGCCAAGGCGCAGCAATTCTACCGGCAATTTTACGGCGGGGCCGGGAACTTTGCCTTTGTCTTTACCGGCGCTATTACGGTTGATGAAGCAAAGCGGCTCAGCGCCGTGTATCTGGCCTCCCTTCCCGCGGGGGAGCGTTCCGAGGCGCGGGATGCCTTGCCGGCCTTCCCCGGGGGCAGCGAGACGGCGCTGATAAAAAAGGGCATTGAGCAGCAAAGCGTGGTGCGTATTTTATTTGGAGGCGTAAATCCTGATATTGAAGGGGACCTTCACACCGAGCAGGATCTGATCGCTTCCATGCTTGAGTTTATTGAGATCCGCCTTAGGGAGAGGATCCGCGAACAGATGGGGGCAAGTTACGGGGTAGGGGTTGATTGCCGGCAGGAGAACTATCCCTCACGGCGCTATACAGGGGGCATAGCCTTTGGCTGCGAGCCCGCCCGGGCGGAGGATCTTGCGGACCTGGCGATCCGGGAGCTCAACGCCCTGGGGGAGGTCCCCGCCAATGAGGATGATGTGGCCAAGCTCCGGGAAATTTTTTCCCGCCGCCGCGAAACCGCCCTTAAAACCAACGATTTCTGGCATCAGACGCTGATTGCCAACATTATGCGGGGCGGCGACGGCGCCGCGTATAGCCGGGAAGAAGCGGTTCTGGCGGGGCTTGCCCCGGAAACCATGCCGCGCCTGGTCCGGCGCTACTTCAACACCGAAAACTACCGGGCCGGCATTTTGCTGCCCGA
>JAITLF010000075.1 GCA_031278025.1 Treponema sp. | reverse complement strand
ATTTGTAAACATTCTTGTTCATTTATGTGCTCCTTCCTGGTTCATATAGGCGCCGTCTCAGCACCATTTGTCGATCTTTTTGGCTATCTTTATGCGGACCTTGCCTTCAGGAGAATCCTACTCCCACAGCGCCCACTGGGCGTTGATCAATGTTTTGGACATTCCATACCAATAGGCTATAAGAGCGATAATCCATTTGGGGTTTCCTCCGAATATCGCGCTTTTGTCGATGACATAGATAACTTCGTCCTTGTTAAAGGCTTCCACCTCGTATCCCGCGACCATTGCCTGCAGGTACATTTCGATGTAGCCGCCCAAAACACGCCCATCATCGTCGCCGATTTCCCTCGGAACGCCCAACCACGCGCGCAGGCCCTCCCTGGCAAAAAAATCACCGAATGCGGCTTTGCCGGCGGCTTCGCAGACGCACTTCAGCGCGTTGTCAAAAGCCTCCTCTTTAAAGAGGCCCTTCTTGATGGCCTCCATGACTGCGGGAATGATGATCATTGTCCCCGGAGTGTTTTGTATACAGCCCCCCACAGTGCCCGCTTCATCGACTTCCGAGTTTGTACCATTGGCAAACAGGTAGTCACATTCGCCCCGGAACCACGGGGATTCCTTCAAACATTCCTCGTCCGGCGTAAACTTGATCATATCCGCTGTGGCGACCGGTCCGAAGTGTTCCCATTTCTCGGGCTTTTTCGGCATCGGCCATTTATCGCGGCTTTCCGCGACGACGCGGCAGTGACGGTCCCCGCAGCCCTTTGCCTCCACCATGTGGAATTCAATATTAGGGCCGTCCCTGAATTTTTCCCCGCAAGCTTCGCTGCCGCCCTGTAATCCGTAGATCGTACTTCGGCAAAGCTCCGAACCAACGACATCCCAATAGCAAACGTCCAGTTCCTTCTCCACGCGGTAGGTGCCGAAATCATTGACGCGGCCGCACATCAGGCCGGAATCGTCGCCACAATCCGCACCCAAAGCGCCCAGGAAATTGCCTTTAAAGAAGGGATGAACATTCAGAACCGCCAATCCTAAAGGGACCATCCAACGCTGGGCGTTGTAGGACACGTCACACATTAGATTCGTGCGCTCCAGATAATCAGGCAGCACGATCCTGAAGGCCTGCATGATGAGAGCGCTTACAAGAGAGTTATACCGCTCATCGTAGTGCATCACGTCGTGGAATCCGTACAACTTCTCCCATGGCGATTTGATGGCCGCGTGCCCCGGGAGCACCTTCAGTCCTAAATCCCGTGGAAGCCTATCGTCAATCTTCTTACCCATAAATACCACCTCTCTACAAGAAAATTTTTGCTTACCCTTGGTGAATAAGCGATAACCACGTAAATATGATCCCATTGGTCCGGCATTTTAGATAGACTGCATAAGTATGAAACTTTTTAGCGCTATAGTTATATTTGGCGTATGAATTGCGCCCATGATCACGGGCAAAATGATACGATTGCGCATATCAGGGCGCAAAAACGTCACCAAAGCAACACATTAAGGATGATATGCCGCCGGATTCGCCGCCGGTATGCTCAGGCAAACCCGCCGTCTCCCGGCAAAATCACGCCTGTTGCCCGCGTCACCCCGTCAGATGCAGGAAGACTGCCGCCGCATCCAATCACCAATACGGGAGGGTAAGGACTAAACTTGACCCACAATTCGGATTCATTACCGGTTTTAGGGCGGATTCTTCCCCAGGGCGCTTCGGCTTGGGACGGGAAAGATGGTCGATGCGGAGATACCTGGCGGTTTGCCGACGGTTATACGGGCGCGGGGGTGGTGGGGAGGGGGGAAATGAGCGAAAAACCGGGGTCCCTGTGGTTTTCCTCGCCATGGGGTCTGACCCCGGTGTCCGCCGCCGGCCCGCCGGTTCCCTCCGCCTCGGGCGGTTCCCCCTCCACTATCCCCGACCAGTACCGGTCCCCCCATATATGCCCGATCCTCCCCTCCGCACGGTTGTACCGCACCGCGAAGGTCTGTTTCATCCACTTCATAATGGCGGGAAGTTCCAGCCCGTCCTCCGGCCTGATGTAAAACGTAAGCCAGTCATCCTCAAGACGCAGCCCCCTGATCTCGAAGACAAACCGAAGTTCCGTCTCCCGAAACACCCGGGCGAAAATCGCCGGGGCCTTGTGCCCGCGAAACAGAGGTTCGCGGTTGTTGACGCGGGTGCGGATCTCGTACCAGACGCCCTGTTTGAGTATTCGTAATTGTCGCATATAAATAATAGGGGTCTGACTCGCCGTTTTGCTTTAATCAAACCGAAAAAAATTGAAAAATAAGGAGAAAATGAGGGGACAGACCCTCCCGGTGAATCTTTGTTACCGGCAGGAGGGGATTTTCGCTATTTGAAATTTCTGTGGATCAAGTTCAGCCTTCAGGGCGGGGAGCGTCATTTTTACTCTTTTTTCATTTGTTCCATAAGGGATATATCGTTTGGCGTGAACAGCCGGTAGCAGCCGTTATCTCAGCGGGGGGCTGCTACCGTTTTCTTTTGCATACGGATGATAATTCTCCGCCTTTCTTCCAATGTCGTTTTACTCAGTTTCCTGCCGTCTTGCCTTTCCATTTTTCAATCATACTATTATTTCCACTATATGTCAATATGTCGCGTTGCCTCAAAATTAATCTAGCCGAAAAGGGGCCGGTTCCTCAAAACTAAAACCTGGCCGAAATCAGACCGCCTCGGCCTGATCAGCCCCCTGACCGGAAGGCTGGTTCACCATGCCCTTTTCCCGGTTGACTTTCAAGAGCCGCTCTATCGCCCGGTTTAAGCGGTTGTTCAATGCCGCCGGATTGTCGGCGTTTTTCCTCCGCATCAGTTCCGCCTTGCTTTCCTCCGACACCTCCGACGGCTCAAGCAGCCGCTCCTAGGGTATCCGGGGGCTCTTTTCATAGATCTTCTTGTAGCGCCCATCCCCCTGCTCCTCCTTGTCTACCAGTCGAAAAAACGGATACCAGTAGTTACACAAGGGACACCGGTACTTATAGACCTCCCCAAGCGCCTCCTGCTCGGCAGGAGTGTCAAACCGGAAATACCCCGCCGTCTTGCGCACCGCATCGTAATTCTTCTGCTCCGCTGGGACCGGAGGTCCGTAAACAGTTCTCGTTCTTGCGGCAGGGCCTGCTCCGAGTCGCCTTGATATGCTTGGCAAGGCACCGTCCCAAGAGCGGCTTGTTGATGAACTCCATCCCGTTGTCATAATGACCGGCGGTCAGGGGGAACGGCAGGGAGGCCCTGATACCAAGCGTGTAGCGGACTTTCACCGCCAAGTTACTCCCCATGCCGGGCGTTTCTAGTGAGTAAAAATTACCCGGCGGGTAATTTTTACTCATCCGGTCCGGAGGGCG
>JAITLF010000388.1 GCA_031278025.1 Treponema sp. | reverse complement strand
CCGGCCGATGACGTGGTTCTTGAAGTGGAGGGTATCACCATTAAGGGCCTGCTTCATGACGCCAGTTTTTCCCTGCGGAAGGGGGAGATCCTGGGTTTCGCGGGCCTGGTGGGGGCCGGCCGTACCGAGCTGGCGGAAACCGTCATGGGCCTGCGAAAGAAAAACACCGGAACTTTGAAGGTAAACGGCAGGCCCCTGCAGATCCGCTCCCCGGCGGACGCGGTGTCCAACAGCCTGGGCTACCTCAGTGAGGACCGTCAGGGCAAAGGCATCGTCCAGGGATTCAATCTGCCGCAGAATATCACCCTTATCTCCCTTAAGGAGTACCTGCGGGGGCCGCTCATCGACAAACAGGCTGAGGCAGCCAAAACGGACGAATACATAAAGACCTTCAGGATCGCGGCGGCCTCCCAGCGGATGCGGCTGCGGTATTTAAGCGGCGGCAACCAGCAGAAAGTCTACCTTTCCCGCTGGCTGGACACGGACCCTTCGATCCTTATTCTGGATGAACCCACCCGGGGGATTGATGTAAACGCCAAACAGGAAATATACGAATTTATTCATCAACTTGCGGAAAAGGGCATTTCCTGTATCGTCATTTCCTCCGAATTGGAGGAGCTAATAGGGCTGTGCAGCCGGGTCTATGTGATGAAGGAAGGGGCGATTACCGGGTGTCTCGAAGGAAACCATATCAACGAGGAAGAAATTATGTTTCACGCAACGGGCATTAGCGGCGCTGCCGGCAGGGCCGCTGTTTCCGGGGGTAAGTTATGAGCGATAAACAGACAAGCGGCGCGGCCGGCAAGGCATCTACCGGCGGCGGTCTGGCCTCCGGAATTTCAGGATTTTTTCTCCATTTTAAGTGGAGCGAACATTCCACGGGGTTTGGATTCATCCTGCTCTTTATTTTTTCTACGATTGTCGGCTGGCCGACTTTTCTTACCATTGGGAATTTGCTGAACATCGTTAAGCAGGCTTCCTACACGGGGATAATCGGCTTGGGCATGACCCTGATTATCATTTCCGGGGGCATAGAACTGTCGGTAGGTTCCATGATGGCCTTTGTGGGAGGCATAGGCATCTACTTCCTCAACCTGTTCCCCGGCGATTCGTTTCTCGCGGTTGTTCTGACAATTCTGTTTGTCCTGGTCTTCGGTATTTTCTGCGGTTTTGTAAACGGCTTTATGGTTACCAAGGGACGAATAGCCCCCTTTATTGCCACCCTGGGCACCATGGCGATCTTTCGATCCCTGATCCAGTATTTTTCCGGGGCGGCGAATATTCTTTCCAAAAATACCATCTATCCCCGTTTCGGCCCGGCTTCGCTTTTGGGCATCCCCGTACCGGTATGGGTGTTTGTCATTCTGACGGTGGTGTTCCATTTGGTGTTGAATAATACCCGCTTCGGCCGTTATGTCTGCGCCGTGGGGGCCAATGAACAGGTGGCCCGGTATTCGGCAATCAATATCAATCTGATAAAACTGGTCCCCTATATGCTTACCGGTTTTACCGTGGCTGTTTCAGCCCTGCTGTGGTCTTCCCGGATCAACTGTATTCATTCTTCCGGGGACGGCAACGGCTATGAACTGGAGGCTATCGCCGCGGTGGTAATCGGGGGAACTTCCATGTCCGGAGGCAAGGGGAGCATTGTCGGAACTTTTTTGGGTGCGGTCATGTTGATGATGATCAACAATATGCTTGTTCTGGGCGGCGTATCGTCGTTTCTTCAACAGGCCGCCCGTGGCTTAGTGATCATTGCGGCTGTATTGCTGCAATATAATAGCAATAACAAGTAATGGAGGAAAAGATGAAAAAGCTAGTACTTGTACTACTCATCACTCTCGCGGCCTGCGGCTTTGTATTTGCCGGAGGACAGAAGAGTGGCGGCGCGCAGGGCGCAGTCAAAATCGGCATCGCGGTTCCTACCGCGGACCACGGCTGGACCGGCGGTATCGGCTGGTGGGCCGATTACGCGGTGGAACAGATCAAGAAAACGGCCGGTAATACGGTCGAGTTCCGGGTAGTCCATTCCGCGAACGCTACCCAGCAGGTAAGCGATGTGGAAAACCTGGCAACCTGGGGAATGAATTACCTCGTAATTCTGCCCCATGAGTCGGCCCCCCTCACCGCGCCGGTTAAACAGCTCCACGGCAAGGGCGTAAAGTGCATCGTCGTTGACCGGGGTCTTACCGACACGTCCTTCGGTTATGTGAACCTTGCCGGTGACAATCCCGGCCTGGGCCGTTTCAGCGGCCAGTGGCTTGCCAAAACCATGAAGGCGGAAGGGCTTACCAACTATGTGGCGATGGGCGGTATGCCGGTCGTTATCGACACCGAGAGGATGGACGCCTTCTTTGCCGAAATGAACAAGGAACCCTCCCTGGTAAACCTTCTTGGCGGAAACAAATACGAATTCGCCAACTGGTCCGTCCAGGACGGTCTCAAGATCATGGAAACCTTCCTGACCCAGTATCCCAAGATCGACGCGGTATTCTGTCAGGATGACGACGTTCTGACCGGAGTTTTGCAGGCTATCAAAGAGTCGGGCCGGCAGGACATCAGGATCGTCCTCGGCGGCGCCGGTTCCAAGGTTGTATACAAGATGATCATCGACAGCGATCCTCTGGTCCGGGCGACCACCCTGTACCACCCCTCGATGATCTCCGACGGGATTCAGTACGCGGTGGATGTGGCTGCCGGCAAGAAGAGCGATGCGTTTCACAACGCGAGTTCTCCGACCACGGTGGTAATTCCCTCCGCGCTTATCGACAAGTCCAACGTTCAGCAGTACTACAA
>JAITLF010000266.1 GCA_031278025.1 Treponema sp. | reverse complement strand
GTTCCGCCGTGGACGCGGGAGGCTCCGGCGTGGACGCGGGAGGCTCCGGCGTGGACGCGGGAGGCTCCGGCGCAAAACACGGGGGGAGGCCGGGAAACGCCGGAAAACGGGGGGGTATGTTTCGGGGGGGGGGATGGAGGGATGATTTTAGTGCGGACGCCCCTGGATGAAAGGCGAAACCGCCGGTATAGTGATTGAGGCACCACAGGCGGTGATTTATCATCGCGATTTAATATCGAAAGGAGCGGATAGGGGATGAAGACGGTATGCGGAATCGATCTGGGAACCCAGAGTTGTAAGGTCGTTATCTACGATTACGAGAAGAAATCCGTCGTTGCACGGGCTCAAACGCCGGTGGATATGATTGCCGAAAACGACGGCACGCGGGAGCAAAAGGCTGAATGGTATGACGCGGCTTTGGAGGCCTGTTTCGGCGCTATTCCCGCCGGTGTCCGGCAGACTATTGCCGCCCTGGGGGTGTCCGGGCATCAGCACAGCTTGGTCCCCCTGGATGGGGCGGGTAAGCCGCTCTACAACGTGAAGCTCTGGTGCGATACTTCCACCGCCGCCGAGTGTAACCAGATTACCGCGGCGGCGGGGGGAGAGGGCCGGCTTATCGCCGAAACCGGGCTTCCCATGAGGCCGGGGTACACCGCCCCCAAGGTACAGTGGCTCAAGAACCATAAGCCGGAGGCCTTTGCCAAACTCCGGCACATCCTTCTTCCCCATGATTACATCAATTTTCTTCTTACCGGGGAGTATACGGCTGAATACGGCGATGCTTCAGGTTCCGCCCTGATGGACGTACGGAAGCGGGAATGGTCCGCCAGGATCGCCGGCCTCATAGACCCGGCGGTCATCGGCTGCCTGCCCAGGCTGATTTCCTCCGATCAATGTGCCGGAAGGGTATCCGCGGCGGCGGCCCGGCGTTTCGGCATTCCCCCCGGCGCGGTGGTGGCTTCCGGCGGCGGGGACAACATGATGGGCGCCATCGGTACCGGCGCGGTTCGGGACGGTTCCCTCACCATGAGCCTGGGGACGTCGGGGACCCTTTTCGGCTTTTCCAACACGCCGGTGGTGGATCCCACCGGGAACCTTGCGGCTTTCTGTTCGTCCACCAACGGCTGGCTGCCGCTGCTCTGCACGATGAACTGTACCGTCGCCAGTGAGGAATTCCGGGGCTTGCTGGGGTTGGGCGTTAAGGAGTTCGACGCCGAGGCCGCCAAAGCCCCTGTCGGCGCCGGCGGCCTGGTGGTTCTTCCCTTCTTCAACGGAGAACGCACCCCAAACCTCCCCAATGGCCGGGCCAGCCTTAACGGGGCCACCAGCGCCAACTTTACGCGGGAAAACCTGGCCCGCGCCGCCCTGGAAGCGGCTATTTTCGGGATGCGCATAGGGCTTGAGGGTTTCAAGGAATTGGGTTACCAGGCTCAGGAGATACGGCTGTCCGGCGGCGGCGCTAAAAGCCCCCTGTGGCAGAACATAGCCGCCAACGTGATGAACCTGCCCGTGCGTGTCCCTTCGAGCGAGGAAGCCGCCGCTATGGGCGCTTCCATACAGGCTCTGTGGGTCCTGGAAAAGCAGGCTCATCCCGCCGCTTCTATAGGAGCCGGCGCTTCTATAGGAGCCGGCGCTTCTATAGAAGCCGGCGCTTCAATAGGAGCCGGCGCTTCAATAGAAGCCGGCGCTTCAATAGAAGCCGGCGCTTCTATTGAAGCCCTCGTGGATGCTCATGTAGCCCTTGAGGGAGGGATCACGGTCAATCCCGATCCCGCATCGGTGGAGGCGTACAACAGGGCCTACGCCGGTTATTCACGGTATCTTGAGGCGTTAAGTCCTCTTTATAAATAGGCCGGTTATGGCCGCAGCCAATCATTGGAGGTAACAAAAATGGCGGATTATTTTGTGGGAAGCAGGGAGTACTTCCCCGGTATCGGAAAGATCGGGTACGAAGGCCCAAAAAGCGACAATCCCCTGGCGTTCAAGTATTATGACGCGGAAAAGACCGTGGGCGGCAAGAAGATGAAGGATCACCTTCGCTTTGCCGTGGCTTACTGGCACAGTTTCTGCGCCGACGGCGCGGATCCTTTCGGCGCGGCCACCCATCCCCATCCCTGGATTTCGGACGCGAAGTGTCCCATGGAAGCGGCTGAACATAAGATGGACGCGGCCTTCGAGTTCATCACCAAACTGGGGGCCGAATTCTACGCCTTTCACGATCGGGATATGGCCCCTGAAGGCGCCACCCCTGGGGAAAGCGAGAAGAACCTGCAAGCCTTGACGGCCAAGGCCAAGGAACGCCAGAAGGCTACGGGGGTCAAACTCCTGTGGGGTACGGCGAACCTGTTCACCCATCCCCGGTTCATGAACGGGGCGGCCACCAACCCGGAATTCGCCGTGCTTGCGCTGGCGGCCAACCAGGTTAAAGCCGCCATCGACGCCACGATAGAGCTGGACGGACAGGGCTACACCTTCTGGGGCGGCAGGGAAGGCTACATGAGCCTCCTCAACACCGACCTTAAGCGGGAAAAAGATCATCTGGCTAAGTTCCTCATCGCCGCGCGGGATTATGCCCGCGCTCAGGGCTTTAAGGGCGCCTTCTACATTGAACCCAAGCCTATGGAGCCTACCAAGCACCAATACGACTACGACACGGAAACCGTCATCGGCTTCCTGCGGTACTACGGCCTCGACAGGGACTTCCGCCTGAACATCGAAGCCAACCACGCGGAACTCGCCGGCCACGACTTCTTCCATGAATTGGAAACCGCCGCCGCCGCCGGTCTTTTCGGCTCCGTGGATGCCAACCGCGGCGAACCCCGGAACGGCTGGGATACGGATCAGTTCCCCAACAGCTACTACGAAACCGCCCTGGCCATGTACGCCATTCTGAGGGCCGGCGGCTTTACCACCGGGGGCCTCAATTTTGACGCCAAGATCCGCCGCAGCTCGGTGGACCCGGCGGACCTCTTTGAAGCCCACATAGGCGGCATGGATGCCTTCGCGGCGGGCCTTGAAGCCGCCTCCCGAATTATCATCAGCGGCAAGATTCCGGACTTTGTGAAGGGCCGCTACGCTTCCTTTGACACCGGGGACGGCGCGCTATTCGAGAAGGGGGACCTCAAGCTGGAAGATCTGGCGAAGCTGGGCAGCGATTACGGCGCGTTCGGCGTTACCAGCGGCAAGCAGGAACGGCTTGAAAACATCCTGAACCAGCATTTGCTGGGTTTGTAAGAGGTTGAAGCCGCGGGCACGGTCAACAAGTTAAGAAGGGGGAGCATCTGGGTTCCGAAAAAGAAAGGTTCTTTTGCCCCGCGAAAAGCCTTTTTTGACGGTGCTCCCCCCTCGCTCCAACCCCGTTTCGTGGGTTTTCCGCTACCCTCACCCGTTTTTTTCGATATCCTTAACCGTTCATATCCTTAACCGGTTAGCCCTTTTCCAGTTCGGCGCGGAGTTCCCGCCGGTCTATCCCCCAGTTCCGTCCGAACCGCTCAAGAAGCCGGTCCGATAGTTCCAGAAAAGACTGGAATACCCGCTGCCTTTGGGGAAAGAGCCTGGGGCCCAGGTCCCGGAACGCGCCCCGGTTGACGATGAGTTCCCAGAAGCGGGCAAAGTTTTTTAGCCGGTCAAGTTCCAGGGCAGGAAGAGCCGCCGTCTCCAAAACCTCGTAGGGCGGGTCCGGGGAATAGCGCATACCCCAGGCCCCGCCGCGCCGGGCAAGGGGCGTACCCGGCAGGCGTTTCAGGATGCCCACCTGTATTTCCCCAGGCCCGGCGAGCCACAGGCGGTCAAAACCGCCGCCAAAAGAAGCCATATCCTCCTCCGGCAGCCCGGCAATAAGGTCCGCGTGGATGATGGCGTTGGTGTACTTCCCCAGGAAACTCAGGGCTTCCAGTTCCGCTTCCGGAGCGCAGGGCCGGCCTACCAGGGCGGCGGTTTCCCGGTTAAAGGTCTGAATCCCCACTTCCAGCCGAAGGCTTCCCGGCGGAAACCGGGTAAGGGGTTCCCGCAGTTCCGGGGGGAACCGGGAGGGGACCATCTCGAAATGAACACGCAGGGCCGGTTCCTCCCTTTGCCGGGCCAGAAAGAATTCCAGGATACGCCGGGCCCGTTCTATGTCCAGGTTAAAGGTACGGTCCAGGAACTTGAAGGTCCGCGCTCCCCGGCGGATAAGGAGGTCCATCTCCCCCAGAAACGGGTCCAGGGGGAATTCCCGAACCGCCTTATCCAGGGAACTCAGGCAGAATTCGCAGCCAAAGGGACAGCCCCGTGAAACTTCCACGTACACCAGCTTCCGGCAAAGGTCCTCGCCTGAGTAGAGCCGGTAGGCGGGGACCAGGGAGGCCGGGTCCACCGGCTTGGCGCTGATGATCTTGCCGCAAACCGGCGAGGCTGAGGGAAGCCGTTCTATAGCGGAATCCTTCAAAAGCCCCGCGCAGAGTTCCCGGAAAACCGCCTCTCCCTCTCCCTGAACCACCCAGTGAGCGTAACGCAGGATTCCGGCCTCCGGCGGCAGATAGGAGATCTCCGGGCCGCCGAGGACGATGATGGGTTTGGAAACCCCGGCCCAGGCCGTTTCCAGAGCCTCTAGCAGTTCCACCGTCGCTTGGTGATTCCAGATGGAAACCGAAATCCCCAGGATTCGGGGCCGGGCGGCCAGGATAGGGGCGGTCTTTTCGATCAGGGGCTGGCGGAGGGTGAATTCCAGGATTTGGCAGCGGTCTTCCAGCGGCCCCAGGTTGGCCTTAAGAAGCCTGAGCGCCAGAGACGGATGTATCCACTTGGCGTTGATGACGGCAAGAACTATATCGGCCATCACTGTCCGCGTCCGCCGGTCAGGGCCGGAAGTCCGCAGCGCCGAAGAGGTTCAGCGTACCGGTGGTCCATTCGTCCAGGGCATCCATCACGAGGGTTTCAACCTCAAGCCAGGTATCCGCACGGGGACCGGGAAGCGCCCTATTGGTGGAATTGGTAAAGACTATGGTATGGCACCCCTGTTCACGCAGGCTTATCACGTTGGACGGGGCGTCGTCGATATACACATGAGCGCCCACCGCGCCCTTGTCCTTCATGAAACAGAGGTCCCAGTAGGGGATGTCGTAGGAGTCAAGCCAGTCAACGGTTTGGGTGATAGAGGCCCGGTGGAAATATTTGAGAAAAAGCCGGTGGGTGATGATGCGGATACGAATGCCTTTGGCGGAGAGTTTCCGTAACACCGCCGGAGCGTCCTTAATGGGTTCCATGTCCCGGAAGAGGTTCCGCTGGGTAACGGCGAAACGGTGAAGCCGGGGATACCCGCCGTATTCGGCAAGGCCCCATCTGTCAAGACCGTAGTCCACCTCGGCGCTTAGGGCGTCAAGGGGCTTGTTAAGCCATTCGGCGGCAATGTTCCGCAGTGAGCCGTAGAAATCGCCCACAACGCCGTCCAGGTCTACTCCCAAAATAAAGCTGCTTTCGTCCATGCTATTAACCTCTAGGATTTTCGAACCCGCTCTACAGCGTTCCTAACGCCGGTTTTCCTGCTTTTAACCCCGGCTGCGGCAACGAAGTTGGCCGGCGCTATTCCCCGCGGGGCGGCTGAATAGTTACACCTCACGCTTAAATGAAGCCGGTTTGCTTTGAAATGAAGATGACGATGCTCCTCTCATTCACCAGATAGCTGCTCTCCGTTACGTAGGGCTTTTCATGGCCCGGAAGCAGGATGTCATTCGGCGAAGGAAGGGCCGTATCCACCGTCAGGGCCCAAAATTTCCCTTTGGGGGCATTGCAGATGGTAAAGCTCACGGGTTTTAATTCCGCATTCACCATGATGTAAAAATCGTTGTCATCCCGGTCGGCCAGAACATCCGCCTTCGTGCCGTCTATACGCAAGGCAAGGCAGGCATCTACTTTATCCCAATCCGGGGCATCTCCCTTCTCGTTGAACCAGGAGATGTCCGGGATGGCGTTGTATTTACCCCCCCCTCCGGTAAAAAATTCAGGACGCATGAACCCCGGATGCCGCCGGCGGAAGGCGATTATTTCCCGGGCAAACCGGAAAAGCTCCTGATTCTGTTCCAAAAGGGACCAATCGTACCAGGAAATGTCGTTGTCCTGACAGTAGGCGTTGTTGTTGCCCTTTTGGGTCCGCCCAAATTCGTCCCCCCCAAGGATCATAGGGGTTCCCAGGGAGATCATCAGGGTAGTAAAGAAGTTTTTGATCTGCCGTTCCCTAATGGTTTCAATGGCCGGATTAATTGAGGGGCCTTCAAACCCATAGTTATAACTGTAGTTGTTGCCGGCGCCGTCCCGGTTTTCCTCACCGTTTTCATCGTTGTGTTTGTTGTTGTAGGAAACCAGGTCTTTCATGGTAAACCCGTCATGGCTGGTGATGAAGTTGATGGAGTGAAAGGGCTTTCGCCCGTCCCGCAGGTACAGGTCGGAACTCCCGGAGATACGGGTCGCCAGATACCGGGCCTCGTGGGAATCGCCCCGCCAGAACCGCCGCACGTCGTCCCGGAACCGGTCGTTCCATTCCGCCCAGCGGCCGCCGGGGAACCAGCCTACCTGGTAGGCGCCGCCGGCATCCCAGGCTTCGGCAATGATCTTGGTATGGCTCAGGATGGGATCCTCGGCAATCCGTTCCAACATGGGGGGATTCTCCATCAGGTTCCCGTACCGATCCCGGCCCAGGATAGAAGCCAGGTCGAAGCGGAAGCCGTCCACATGCATTTCGACTACCCAGTAGCGCAGGCAGTCCAGGATGAATGACCGTACCACCGGGTGATTACAATTCAACGAGTTACCGCAGCCGGAAAAATTCTTGTAATACCGCTTGTTTTCATCCAGCAGGTAATAAATGGTATTGTCCAGCCCCTTAAAGGAAAACGTAGGCCCCAACTCGTTGCCTTCGGCGGTATGGTTAAACACAATGTCCAGAATCACCTCAATGCCGGCCTTGTGAAGTTCCCGGACCATTTCCTTGAATTCCCGCACCTGGCCTCCGGGACTCCTGTCCGCGGCATACGATCCTTTGGGCGCGAAGAACGCTACGGTTGAATACCCCCAATAATTGACCAGCGGCTTGGCGGTCCGGGGATTGGTCCCCCAATGTTCCCGCTCGTTAAATTCATGAATGGGAAGAAATTCCAGGCTGGTGATCCCCAGCTCCTTAAAAAAGGGGATTTTCTCGATTACCCCCCGGTAGGTCCCCGGATGAGCCACCCCGGAATTGGGGTTCACCGTAAGTCCCCGGACATGGGTTTCGTAGAGCACACTGAACCTTAAAGGATAATTGAGGGGAGCGTCGTCCTGCCAGTCAAAGTCGTCGTCTATCACCACGCCTTTGGGCTGGGTATACAGATCGTCTGTGTAAGAAAAGGAAAGGTCCCGTGCGGCGTCGTCGGGGTTGTAGCCCATACAGGCTTTAAGGTCCCAGTCCTCCAGGGAGGTCATGGCCTTGGCGTAAGGATCTATCAGGGACTTATGGGGATTGAACCTGAACCCCTCTTCGGGTATGTACGGGCCGTTTACCCGGTACAGATAGAGGGTTCCCGCCGAGAGTCCCCGGACGTGGCAATGCCATATATCCCCGGTCCGGTTTTTCTTTTCGTTCAGCTTGATTTCAATATGTTTGCTTTCCCGGTCAGGAGATTCAAATATTGCCAGCGTTACCCCGGTAGCGTGCCGGGCAAAGAGCGAAAAATTTACCCCGCTTTCGGTTACGGTTGACCCCATAGGAAGCGGCTTCCCTTTATCAACCACGGACATATCAAAATTCATCAAAAAGTATCCTGTTGCGGTATACTACCCTACCTGAGCAGCGTTTACCAGGCTCCCCGAAATAGTTCAACAAAAAGACGGGGACTGATATTCCGGGCGCCCAGCCGGTCTTTGTAAGCCAGGGGCATACCCAGGTCCCAAAAGGCAAAACCCGCATCCCTAAGATACCGGCCGGTCAGGACCAGCTGGACCGTTCCCGCCGAATCTTCATCCCGGTACCCGGAATAACTGGTATATACCCTGCCGGTTACCACCCCAAATTCGCCGGCCACCAGGTTTCCGTCCCGATAAAGCCCGAAAGAAACCGGCCGTACCAGGCTGTTATCAATGGCGCGTATCGCTTTAATGCCTGATTGCAGGGGCGGAGTAAGCCAGTCGTTGCCGTGTACCTCCGTGCAGCGCTCCAGGATACGGTCGAAATCGGCGTCATACCGCAGTTCATAGCGTTTAAGGAGCCGCCTGGCCGTTCTGGTTTCGTGCAGGTCTTCCCAGAACACCACAGACCGTTCCAGGTGGAGTTTGGGGAGCAGGACGTAACGCCTGGGTTTTCTCTCTGGCTCGCGATAAGGCCCGGCGGCGACGGACATCACCAGAAACCCCGCCCTCATAAGAGCGGCGATAAAAGATGGGTCAAAATTCAGGGCATAACAGAATTCGTCCTCATACCCGGTTTCCAGCATCACGTCCACAATCCAGTCCGGATCGTCTTCCGCGGTGATAACTATTTGACCAAACTGGGTGTAACGGATAAAACGGGGATTCGTTAATCGGGAATTCATCACTTTCACGGTAAAATCATTGTTTTGAAGGGAACCCGTCCGTTTCCACCTTCATCTATTCATCCTCGATGAGGAAGTCCCGTTCCCCCGACGACAGGGCTTTGAGGATGCGCCGCTTTATCGCGCCGGAACCGCCGGTGAAGCCGGCAATGCGCTTGCGCATGTCCCGGCGCCCGGAATTGATCCCGTAAGGGCACGTACAGGCCGCCGTGAGTATGTCCTTTTCGGCGGCGCAGGCGACGATCTGCCGTTCCTCCGCATAGGCCAGGGGCCTGATGAGGCTGACGGGGTATCTCCGGTATTTGAGGAGCATAGGCATGGCGGCCAGCTTACCCGCAGCGGTCATGTTCATAAAGAAGGTTTCGATGATGTCGTCCAGATGATGCCCCAGGGCTATTTTGTTAAACCCCTTTTCGACGGCGTACCGCAGTATTTCCGTCCGCCGCTGGGTTGAACACCAGTAACAGTTCATCTTTTTTCCTTCTTTAAGCCGGCCAATGATGGGTACGAACAGGTCCTGAAAGGGAACGCCCCATTCGGCCAGGCGCCCGGCAAGGGCGGGCTTCTTACAGCAGGCGCAGAAATCGCTGGAAATGTGCAGGGCCGCCAGTGCGTACTCCCCCCGGACGGCGGGCCGCAGGGCAGACAGGGCCCATGCCATGACGGTGGAGTCTTTGCCGCCCGAAGCGGCGACGAGGATGCGATCCCCCGGCGTGATGAGGTTCCGTTCCAGGACAGCTTTGGCGGTAAGTTTCCATATCACCGCGCTTGCCCCGGCCCTGCGCAGAAATCGGTCAGCCACGGGGGGCAGCCTCATCGAAGGGTTCTTCGGCGGTCTCCCAGTCGTACACATCCCGAATCACCAGGCTCGCCAGGATCATGCCCGCGGCGGCGGTTACGGTTACGGCGCTGCCGTTGATCACCTTTTTGGACCCGCACCATTCAACCGGCGCGCCGTTTCCGTCGTCGTTTCGGGGGGGGCACAAACACTCCGGGGCGCCGCAGGAAACCTGCACCTCCGGGTGTACGGGCATGCGCTCATCACTGTAGACGGTCGTAAAGCCCCCGCTGAAGCGCCGTTCCCGCAGGCCCTGGCGCACCAGCCGCGCCAGGGGGCAGCCCCGTGTCTTCCAAATGTCCGCGATTTTGATCCTGGTGGGGTCAAGTTTTTGGGCCATTCCCATAGACGAAAAGAGGACCGTTCCGACAAGCGCCGTGTATTCGACCATGTCCAGCTTGTTGGTAATACTATCTATGGCATCGATGCAGTAGTCCGCGGTTTCGATCCCGAATGTCCGGGCGGTCTCGAAGGAGAAGACTCCGGCAACGGCGGTAACCTGGCACTGGGGATTTATCTCCAGCAGCCGATCCCGCAGGGCCTCCACCTTTAGGCGCCCCACCGTGGCAGGAGTAGCCTGAACCTGCCGGTTGATGTTGGTAACGCAAACCACGTCGGAATCCACGAGTCTAACCGCACCCACCCCGGACCGCACCAGCCCCTCGGCACACCAGCTTCCTACACCACCCATACCAAAAATCACAACCTCCGTCCTGCCAAGAGCATCTAAAACACCAGAACCCGTCATAAGCGCCAGCCTCTGAAAAAAAGGATTTATCGCCATAGTCCGGGTATTGTACCCAATATCAGCCCCCTGTCAATTCTCCGCCCGAACCCCGCAGGGCGCTGCCCGGCTCCGGCGGGGTGCGGGGCAGCGCCCCGCGGGGGGCGGGGTGGAGGCTTGGCGGGGGGGTTATACTGGGTTAAAGGGGTTAAGGCTGATGGCGATGTCATAGGGGTCCAGGGCTTCAATTTTTTTCAATTTGCTGACTGCGAGGTAGGTAGCTGGGGTCATGATGATTTCGACGGTGCATTTAAAGAGGTAATTGGTGAGGACCAGGCTCAGGAAGAGTTCCCAGCCAAAGACGCCGGTAAGGCTTGCGACAAAGACGAAAACCAGGCTGTCCAGGAGTTCGCCCACCAGGGTGCTGCCGATAGTCCTGACCCACAGGAGTTTGCCCTTCATCAACACCTTCATGCGGGAAAGGACCGCGGAGTTGGAGAATGCCCCTACCCAGTAGCCCAGCAGACTGGCAAGGGCGATGCCGCCTGAACTCATGCCGCCCAGGATGGCGTCGTAGGCAGCGGTACCGGCGTAGGCTTGCCAGGCCTGGTCTGCGGGAAGGGCGCGGAGGAGGAGGAAGATGAGGGAGGCCAGGGCCAGGGCCAGGAAGCCGGTCCAGATGACCCGGCGGGCGGCGCGGAAGCCGTAGACTTCCGTGAGGATGTCGCCGAACACGTAGGAAAGGGGGAAGAGGAGGGTGCCGCCGTCAAAGGCGAAGCGTACGCCAAAGAGGGAGAACCCCAGGTCCACGATTTTCGCGGAGGATGCAATGTTGCTGGTGATGAGAATCGCCACAAAGAATGCCATAACCAGATCCAGATAACGATAACGTTGTGTAGTCATAAAAAAACTCCTTCTGCAAAGACTATACCCCGCCCCGAACCCGCAGGTCTCCGCCCCGAACCCGCCGGGCTCCGCCCGGACCCCGGCAGGCTCCGCCCGGTCCCTGGCGGGGCGGAGCCCCGCGAGGTGCGGAGCGGAGCCCCGCGAGGGTCCGGGCGGAGCCTGCGGGGCGCGGGGCGGCGGCCCGCGGGGGGTGTCAATCTTTTGTAAAAAGACGATAAGCGCTTGACAAATCCCCCCATGCGTGTTTAGATTGACGTATTATCTTAATAAACGAAAAGCGTGGGGGTACGAGCAACCGTTGATTGCTCCCTATGCTGAGTTTAAGGAGGACCTATGAAAAAATTAATAGTTGTTCTTTTGGTTTTTGCGCTGATGGGGACGGCGCTGTTCGCGCAGACGGCCCCCGGCGTAACTGTCGGCGGTTGGGGACGGTCCGTTTTCTCGCCCCTGAAGGTTACCCTCCCTGACGGGGGAGATGCGACGGTCGGTTCCGAAGTTGTAACTAACCTGATAGAGGGACGGATTGCCGGGAGTGCGGAGAAAATCGGGTTCGAGACCTATGTCCGCTACGATGGCAGCGGAACTGCTACGTGGGGCGATAACGCATATGTGTGGGTAAAACCCATAAGCATCCTGAAAATCGGCGGGGGCAAGTTCAATGGCGCCTTTGACGCCGGGCTTCGCGGCAAGATTGGCAACGGCAGCAGCAACGGAATGCTCGCCGCGGCGGGAATTAACGCAATTGCAAAGGGCGAAGATGACATTTTTAAACGGTTTGCTTCTAACGCGGGCGGCGTCATCCTGTTACAGCCGATAGAAGGTCTTACAATAGGTGCGGTTTTCAATGCTCGTTCTGCGAAAAATGAGCTTGATTTAGACTACGCGAACTTACAGATTGGCGCCGGCTACACGATTGGCAATATCGGCGTTATCCGGGCCCAGCTCCTTAGAGGGCCGAATGACGGTTCGGACGCCGGTACTAAGTATGGCACTCCCACTAAGATCCAGGCTGCGTTTGCGCTGACCGCGGTAGAAAACCTTACGCTGGATATTGGCGCCACCATCCCCCTGAAGTATGAGAGCGAGGATACGTATGAGTGGCAGGATGCTATCAGCATTAACGTGGGCGCCAAGTATACGGCGGGTGATTTCTCCATCTTAGGCCGTGCTGATGCCTACCTCATGAAGTATTATGAGGATCCGTCGAATACAAAATTTGAGGAAGGCATTGACATATACGGCCTTGTAGAACCCGCGTTTAAGTTGGGAACCATTACCGTCGCCGCGGATGTGGCGCTTGAGTTTACCACAGAAGACAAGAATGACGGAAAGGCCGTTGATAATAAAGGCGGCTTGAAATTGGGCGCCGGCGTCTGGGCCGGAATCCCCCTGGGCAACGGCGATCTTAAGCTGGGCGTAATGGCCATGCTCCCGACGGAATACGACGGTAGCAAGACCCCCCTTGTTGTCGCTATTCCCCTCAGCATGCAGTATTCCTTCTAATCAAGGACACGTTTCGTAATTCTAAGGGTCATGCCAGCGCATGGCCCTTTCTTTTTTTACAGGAGGTATCCACATGAAACGTTTCGTACCGGTTATCTTTCTTGCGCTTCTGGCGGCGGCCTGCAAAACACCCCCTCCCCAGAATGAATACATGACCGCCGACACCGACCCCATATCGGCGGGTTCTATCGCTGCCGGAACCCAGGGGCCGTTCTCCAGCCGCCTGCGGCAGACGGAACTCCTGGTAACCTACCACCCCCGCACCGACTCGGTGGAGTTCCAGTTCCCCTACCAGACCGTTACCTACCGCCAGTATTGGAACACCCTCAACCGGGAGGCCCTGCTTGCCGCCATTTCCCAATACCAAAGCGACTTTGCCGCGAAAAACCTGCCGGTCATGCGCCGCAGTAAGATGCGCCGGGCCTACGGAACCCTGGAGGCCCTCACGGAATGGGGAAGCCTGCGGCTCATGATTACGGCCCGGGGCCGCCCCGCGGTCGAACTGGGGTATACTTTCGTGCAGAACAGCCCCTACTTTATCATCACCCAGCGGGAAGCCAAAAACGAACTCGTTACGGGGGAAAGCCAAAACACCTCCCTGCTGATCACCCTGTTCTTTACCCGCGCTATGGCCGCCGACCTCGCCGCCGCCCTGGACCGCAGCCGCCTCCTTTCCCTCCTGCCCGACGCGCCCCTCCCTGCCGGCGGCCCGGACGGTCTTTCCCCGGACGAGTATTAGCGCCGCGGCCCGGCGGACACCGAGGCACGCCGCCGCGGCCCGGAGCCCGCCAGTGCGCCGCACGCCGCACGCCGCACGCCGCCCGCCGCCCGCCGCCCGCCGCACGCCGCACGCCGCACGAACGGAGATTACCTTAATAAACGTCAGAGAAGCGGCAAGGGGCATGATGCAGGCGAAGCACGAACGGAGATTAAGCCGTAAACAAGGAGTATGCTATGGACGAAGCACAGCAGAAATTACGACGTAGCGACAAGGAGAATGATGTGGGCGAAGTACGAACGGAGATTACCTTAGTAAATGTCAGAGAAGCGGGTTATGCGCAGGGCGGGTTCATTCCGGAGTCTCAGGTCAAGCGGCTCACGGTGAACGCCGTGGTTGATACCGGGGCGTGGACCCTGGTCATCAACGAGGAGACCCGCCAAAAGCTGGGGCTGCTGGCAGAGGAAACCAGTGAGGCCACCGTTGCCGGCGGGGCGGTGGTTCCCTGCCGGATAACGGAACCGGTGGGGATACGCTGGAAAAACCGCCACACGGTCTGCGAAGCGGCGGTCATCCCGGACGAGGCAGACGTCCTGCTGGGCGCGTTCCCCCTGCAAGGGATGGACCTGATGGTTCACCCCAAGAAGCAGGAAGTTGTCGGCGCTCACGGCCCCGATGTCCGTTATGTGATTAAGTAAGGAGCACGCTATGGGCGAAGTACGAACGGAGATTACCTTAGTAAATGTCAGAGAAGCGGCGTATGCGCAGGGCGGGTTCATCCCCAAGTCCCAGGTCAAGCGGCTCAAGGTGAACGCCCTGGTCGATACCGGAGCGTGGACCCTGGTCATCAACGAGGAGACCCGCCAAAAGCTGGGGCTGCTGGTGAAGAAAACCGGTAAGGCCACCCTTGCCGGGGGGACCGTGGTTCCCAGCCGGATAACGGAACTGGT
>JAITLF010000369.1 GCA_031278025.1 Treponema sp. | reverse complement strand
TACCATTTTAGGGACAACCCCGCCAACTCTAAGAGCCTGTTGCGCTTTGCGCATAAAACAAACCAACCATGCAATTTATTGCATGTTTGTATTGTTTTATGCTCAAAGCGCAACAGGCTCTAAGAGTTTTCGGGGTTTGCCCTAAAATGGTAAATATACCCTACAGGCTCTAGGGAAGTTGTTCCGGTATCGCGCCGGGACGATAGTTTAAATATGCGGGGCGGTTGATTCGTGAAAAGGTTTTATGCCCCCGGATAAGATGCGGGGTATGTTGATTTTATTATTTTATTACTGGGGGTTTTCCTTTGGCAGGTAAAAGTAGTTCCGCTGAAAAGCGTCATCGGCAGAGTGAGGAGCGCAGGCTCCGGAATAAGGCGGCTAAAAGCGCCGTCAGAACCAGCGCGAAAAAATTTGTTATCCTGGCGCGGCAAAAAGATACCGCAGCCTCTGAAGCGGCTCTTAAAGATATGATTAAGAAGCTGGATACCGCCGCCAGGAAAGGGATCATTAAAAAGAACGCTGCGGCCCGTAAAAAATCACGGATGCAGCGTCTCCTTAATTCCTTCAAGGCGGCGGCGCACTAAAAACCCGGAACGGCTTTTCGGTCTGTTCCGGACGGTCCTATCGGCCTTTTAGGAGAGCAAAATGGCGGCAAAAAAACTTACCAAAAATGATGTTGTCGATCTTGTGTACCAAAAGACCGGGATGAGTCGTAAAGATATACGGACCGTTATTGATCTTTTTTTGGACGGGATTAAAGACGCCCTTGTTAAGGAGATGTGCATAGAGTTGCGGGGTTTTGGTACCTTTGAAGTGCGCATCCGTAAAGGCCGCGATAAAGCTCGGAATCCCAAAACAGGCGGCATTGTTTCCGTAGATTCCCATGGGATTGTCGCGTTCAGACCCGGCAGGGACCTGAAGCAGGATGTCTGGAGCATCAGTGAAGTCGATGTCTCCGATCCCGATGAAAGCGGCGGCGTTGAGTCATGAATCTTGCCGGATCCGGGGGATGGTTTAAGGGCTTTTTGACTCATTTTGCTGCGGTTTTACTTGCTTCCCTGTTGTTTGCCGGTTCCTTTCCTAATTTAGTGGTTGAAAAAGGTATTCCCCTCTTGGCGTGGATAGCTTATGTTCCCCTCTATTGGGTAATT
The DNA here is from genome assembly GCA_031278025.1 of Treponema sp. The sequence goes on along the minus strand of JAITLF010000369.1, from coordinate 3,365 downwards.
CACCGGGCGCGGGTTGGCGCTTGTGCCTTTTGGGGGGCTTTGTACGGCTATGCGGCGTATGGTCTCTTCAATTACTGGCTCAGTGTCTTTCATCCCCTGGCCGGCCTCATTGTGGGAATCATCTATCTTGTTTACTTCGCTGTCCTCCTTCCTGTCCTCAAGGTGACCCTTGTTCTTTTTCCCCGGCGGGGGTATGTGGTTCAGTGGGTTATCTGGATTGCCTATGAATACCTTCGAACCCAGGGTTTCTTGGGGTATTCCTACGGCATCATCGGGTATTCCCAATGGACGGTGATGCCGGTAATACAGATAGCCGCCGTGTTCGGGGTATGGGGTGTTTCCGCTCTGGTGGTGTTCCCTTCCGCCTTTTTAGCCGCCGCTTTAAGCCGGTTTGATCCTGCCGCCGATTGGGCCGCTCTTGTTCGGGACTTTTTCAGGCGGGAGCGTATAGTCGCCGTCATCTGGCTTGCCGCCCTCGCGGGAACACTGGTCTACGGGTTTGCCGCATCGGTGGATTATTCCCGCGCGGACAAGGCCAACATAGCCTTGATTCAGCATAATACCGACCCCTGGCTAGGGGGGCTGCCCCAATACCAGTTGAATTACCGTGTTCTAAAGCGCCTGTCCCAGGAAGCATTGGCGGCGGACCCCAAGCCGGACCTGGTGGTCTGGTCCGAGACCGCCTTTGTTCCCCGCATCTACTGGCATACCACCTACCGGACCGATCCTGACTCTTATGCCCTGGTGCGGGAACTGCTGGATTTTCTCAAGGAACAAGAGGTTCCCTTTGTCTTAGGGAATGACGATGCCAGAAAGCGGATGTCGCCTTCTGGTCAGTGGGAGCAGATCGATTATAATGCGGCGATCCTCTATAACCGGGGGGTAGAGACGGGAATATATCGGAAGCTGCACCTGGTTCCGTTCACCGAAGGATTCCCTTACGAGAAGCAGTTCCCGTGGATTTACCAGGTCCTGCGGAACGCTGACACCCATTTTTGGGAAAAGGGGGAGGAGGCCACGGTCTTTGACGCCCCAGGTTTTAAATTTTCGACTCCCATCTGTTTTGAGGATACCTTTGGGTATCTTTCCCGGGAATTCGTGCGAAAGGGAGCGGATATCATCGTGAACCTTACCAACGACGCCTGGTCCGGGAGCCTCCCTGCCCAGAATCAGCATCTCTCCATGGCGGTATTCCGGGCGGTGGAAAACCGCCGCGCCATGGTCCGTTCTACCGCTTCGGGTCAAACCTGCGGCATAGACCCCAACGGCAAAGTCCTGGCCATGGCACCGCCTTTCACCGAAGCCTGGCTTACCGTGGAAGTTCCGATTGTTACCGGGAGGATTTCCCTTTACACCCGGTACGGCGATATTTGGCCGCGATTGTTCCTTCTGGCGACTGGTATCATATTGCTAGTCGGGATAGGACGGGGTATAGTAGGAGCCAGTGGGACTTTGCGTAATTCGCAAAAATGTTCGGTTTTAGAGGCGAAGCCCCTGAAGCTCCTAATAAAATTTTCAAATACCGCGAGAGGAGGGTAATCTTGAATTCCCTGAAAAAAATACTCATTGTTGATGATGAGCAAATAAATCTTGAATTTTTTGATGTAATGCTTTCTAAATTGGGTTTTGTCGTAGAGAAAGCGGTAAATGGCGTAGACGCATTGGAAAAGCTTGAACATTTTTTTCCGGATATTTTTATTCTGGACAATATTATGCCAAAGATGTCCGGGTGGGAACTGACGAAAATTTTGAAAAAAGACCTTAAATTCCAGGAAATCCCTATCATCATGCTTTCGGCGCTGGATGACGTTAAAAACAAAGTTGCGGCTTTTGAGATGGGCGTGGATGATTACATTACAAAACCCTTCAATTTTTCCGAGGTTCTGGCCCGGATCCGGGCGGTGCTGAGAACCCGAGAGTTTTTCCGGCAGATACAGGTTCGGGAATCCCGACTGATCCTGGCAGAAGAGTTGGGGGCTGATATAAAAAACAACATGGTAACTTTCATCAGGAGTCTTGATGAATTAGACGCGGTTATCGATCAGGGACTTTCCACCGACGGGGTGATCGATGAAAACACCGTGCCCCGGCTTTTGGAGGCCATGAGGGAGAAGACCGATCTGGTCAGGAAGGCTGTTGCGGGGCTGGATACCCGAATTGAACGGACCATCTCGGAATGGGCAAGCTTAAAGCAGCATGAGATAGGCATACAGGCATTGGAACAACAAATACGCAAGTCTCCCCATCAGGAGACCGACTGAAGCTCGAAATTGAAGAGTGAAGGTAGCGGACAAATCGAATGGGAATGGCAGGACAATAATGGCAAAGCAGGAAGGAAGGCGGAAGGATAGCGAAGCAACCGTGTTTTTGGGAAGCAAGACCAATTTTAACGGACACCTTCGTTTTAAGGAGACACTCTGTATTCAGGGGAGATTCACCGGAACTATTGAGGCTACCGGGGCGCTTATTGTTGACCGCGGGGCGGTGGTGGAGGCGGACCATATTTCGGTAACTTCCCTTACGGTGTTTGGAACCGTGATAGGCGCCGTACATGCTATAGACAAGATAGATATGATGAGCGGCGCCGAGGTTCGGGGTGACATGACTTCCGTCCGCCTTCGTATCGCCGACGGCGTTTTCTTTGAAGGGGAGTGCCATATGACCAGCGTGGAAAAAGAAGTGGAGATCTTCTCCCGGCCTACGGAAGAGATTAAGGCCGAGTTACAGCGGCTTAATGGTTGACCCCAAAGGTATCATTTGCCGTGCGGAAACAGCGGGGTTGAAAATAGTAACGGCCGAATCCTGTACCGCAGGGTTGGCGGCGGATCTTCTTGCTTCCGTGCCGGGGGCTTCCCGGGTGTTCTGGGGAGGTTTTATCTGTTACACGCCGGAGGCTAAGACGTTGATGCTGGGCATAGAAGAAGCCCTGCTAGAGAAATACGGCCTTGTGAGCCGGGAAACCGCCATGTCTATGGCCGGTGGTGCCTTGAAACGTAGCGGTGCGGACGTGGCGGTCTCGGTGACCGGGCTGGCTGGTCCTGATGGTGATGGTTCCGGCGTTCCGGTAGGAACGGTTTGGATAGGCGCGGTCTGCCGCAACGGGGAATGTAAGGCGTGGGCGTACCATTACACCGGTTCTCGGCAGTCGGTACGCTCCGCCGCCGCCCGGGAAGCCATTGAAGTTTTAGGGCGACTCCTTCTAGATTGTTCAGATAAAATTCCTCAGGGCGAGCGCATTAAAAATTCTCAAGGGTTGGCCGGAGAAGGTTCCGTGTGAGCGGCAAATCCCGAGTGGAATATCAAGCCCTCTAGATATTCTTCTGACCAGGCCATCTGTTTGATCCTACTCGCCATGCTTCGACTTG
>JAITLF010000367.1 GCA_031278025.1 Treponema sp. | reverse complement strand
TCAGGGCGGCGTAGAGGTCCTCCTCAAACAGGCCCGACCGGGTCTTAAGTTCCTCAAGGCTCCGCTCCGCAATGGTACGTTGCCCAGCGACCACCCCGTCCCGTACCACCCCGGCGGCGACTTCGTGGGCTTTCCTGAAGGGCAGGCCCTTGCGGACTAAGTATTCTGCGGCATCAGTAGCCTCAAGGAAACCGCCGGTACAGGCGGCCTCCATACGTTCAACGTTGAAAACAGCGCTGCCCACCATGCCCCGGAACATGCTCAGGCACGAACGGGCCGTGTCCAGGCTGTCGAAAAGGGCCTCCTTGTCTTCCTGGAGGTCCTTGTCGTATGCGTACGGAAGCCCTTTAAGGAGCGTGATAAGCGTTGTAAGATTGCCTGCGGTCCGGGCCGCCTTGCCCCGGATAAGTTCGGCAAAATCGGGGTTCTTCTTCTGGGGCATGATGGAAGAACCGGTACTCCACTTCTCCGCCAAATCAATAAATTTGAATTCCTCGCTGGCCCAGATAACCAGGTCTTCGCAGAAACGGGAAAGATGGGTCATCAGGATGGCGCAGGCTGCGGCCAGTTCCAGGGCAAAATCCCGGTCGGCTACGGAATCCATCGCGTTGAGGGTGGGGCCGCCAAAGCCCAGGTCGCAGGCGACGGCCGCCCGGTCCAGGGGCAGGGTCGAACCGGCCAGCGCGCCCGCGCCCAGGGGACATTCGTCCAGACGGGCAAGGGCATCGCTCAACCGTCCGTAATCCCGCTCAAGGCCGGCGCACCAGGCGACCAGATGATAGGCCAGGGTTACCGGCTGAGCCCGCTGAAGGTGGGTGTAACCGGGCATGATCGACGCGGCATGCTCCTCCGCCTTGTCCAAAAGAACCCGAAGGGTTTCGGCAAGTTCGGTGAGTAGTTCAGGCACGGCGCGCCGCAGGTAGAGCCGTAAATCCAGGACTACCTGATCGTTCCGGCTCCGTCCCGCATGGACCGCGCGTCCGGAGTCTCCCAACCGCTCGGTTAAAACCGCTTCGATAAAGGAATGAATGTCCTCGGCGGTTTCGTCGATGTTCAAAACCCCCGATTCAAGCTCCCCGGCGATGCGCTCCAGTTCCGCGTCTAGGGCCGCAGCGGTTTCCGGGGGGATTATGCCCTGCCTTCCCAGCATGGCCGCATGAGCACGGCTCCCCCGGATGTCGTCTAAGGCAAGCCGCTTGTCCACGGCGATGGAAGACTGAAAGGCGTACGCCCCGGCTTCGGGTTTTTCTTTCAGGCGGCCTGCCCAGAGTACCTGGGCCATCAGTCCCACTTCTCCGTGATTTTAGGCCGGCGCCTCTCCTGCCCGCCGGCGGAACCGTCCTGAGGCCCCTGCTCCATGAGGGCGCGAACCAGGACAGGCAGGCCGTAGAGCCGGATAAAGCCCTTGGCATCCCCGTGGTGGTACAGTTCCCCCGTGGTAAAGCTGGCGATAGCGGCGTTGTAGAGGGAATAGGGGGAAGAAGCCCCGGCGGAGGTGATGGACCCCTTGTAGAGCTTGACCTTCACCCTGCCGGTAACGGTCTCCTGGGTAACATCCACAAACGCGGAAAGGGCCTTCCGCAGGGGGGTAAACCAAAGCCCGCCGTAGATCACCTCCCCCAGCTTCTGAGAGACTATCTGCTTAAACGCATAGGTCTGCCGGTCAAGGCAGAGATGCTCCAGTTCCTGATGGGCGTAGTAGAGTATGCTACCGCCGGGAGTCTCGTAGACCCCCCGGCTTTTCATCCCCACAACCCGGTTTTCCACCAGGTCCACCAGGCCGACCCCGTTGACGCCGCCTATCCGGTTGAGAGTCTTGATAAGCGTAACCCCATCCATTTTCGTTCCGTCAAGCGCGACGGGAATGCCTTTTTCAAAGTCGATTTCCACATATTCGCTCTTATTGGGCGCTTTTTCAGGCGGCACCGTCATCTTGAGCATGGTTTTCAGGGAAGGCTCGCTGGAGGGATCCTCCAGTTCCAGCCCCTCGTGGGAAATATGCCACAGGTTGTCGTCCCGGCTGTAGGAATCCTTCTTCTTTATGGGAACCGGAAGTTTCCGCCGCTGAAGGTAGCGGATCTCGTCTTCCCGGCTCTTGAGCCTCCAGGTCCGCCAGGGAGCGATGATCTCCAGGTCCGGGGCAAAGGCCATGATCCCCAGGTCGAACCGTACCTGATCGTTCCCCTTGCCGGTGGCGCCATGGGCGATGGCTTCGGCCTTCTCCTTCCGGGCATACTCTACCAGAACTTTGGCGATGAGGGGCCGCGCGGTGGAAGTACCCAAAAGGTACTTGTCCTCGTAGAGGGCGTTGGCCTTGAGGGTGGGCCAGAGATAGTCCTCCACGTATTCCTGCTTTACATCGGCTACATAACAGGACTGAGCGCCGGTATCCAGGGCACGCTGTTTGATAGTTTCCCAATCCGCCTCCTGGCCGACATCCACGCAAACCGCCAGGATCTCGCAGTCATAATTTTCTTTAAGCCAGGGGATGATTACCGTCGTATCCAGGCCTCCCGAATACGCAAGTACGATCTTCTTCATAATCTATACTCCTTCCCTATAATGCCGGAGGCTGTTTCAGGACCCGCCTGAGTTCGGCTCCCCGGTTTTCCCGCCCGAAAGCGGCATATTCGCATATGCAAATGCTTCATTTCCGATCAGAACCGGCATATTCGCATATGCCGATTCTCATACGGACTTATCCAAGTATCGTTTTGAATATCTCAAGTCCGCCGTCTATCTCCTCATCGCTGATAATGTAGGGCGGCAGGAACCGTACGGTCGTGGGCCCCGCCTGCAGCATGAGGAGCGCGCCGTCTGACCGGGCAGCGGCGGCTTTCAGGAAGGGCCAGGCTTCGACATCCAGGTTTACGCCTATCATGAGACCCCTGCCGCGGACGACCTGTATACGGGGATGGTTCCAGGCGCGGACGGCATCCTGTATTTTGTCCCCTTTCCGGGCGATTTCCCCCAGAAAGGCGGGGGTGTTCACCGTTTCCAGGACCACCAGGCCCGCAGCGGCGGCCACCGGGTTCCCTCCAAAGGTACTGCCGTGGTCCCCGGTTTGAAAAACGGACGCAGCCTTTTCCCCCGCCAGGACCGCCCCCACGGGGATGCCGCCGGCCAGCCCCTTCGCCAGGGTAACTATGTCGGGCCGTACCCCATAGGCTTCGCAGCCCAGGAAGGTCCCGGTCCGCCCTACCCCGCACTGAACCTCGTCAAACATGAAGAGGATGTCCCGTTCGGCGCAGAACCGTGCCGCCGCTTCCAGGTAGGCCGGTTCCTGGGGGATGACCCCGCTTTCCCCCTGAACCGCCTCGACCAGGAAACCCGCCGTCGTGGCGGCGTCCAATGCCCGGTCCAGGGCGCCGATGTCCCCCGGCCTGACATAAATGAAGCCCTCGGTGAAGGGGCCAAAGTCCTGGTGGAACCTCTCCTGCCCGGTGGCCGACAGGGTAGCAATAGTCCTGCCATGGAAACTCCCGGTAAGGGTTACGATCCGGTGCCTCCCCGGTCCGTACTTTTTCAGGGAATACTTGCGGGCTATCTTGCAGGCTCCCTCATTGGCCTCCGCCCCGGAATTGGCGAAGAACACGTTCTTCATTCCCACCGGGGCGCAGGCGGCCACCAGGCCTTCCGCGAAAGCGACGCTTACCTCGCTTTGAAAATAGTTACTCACATGGCAGAGCCGGGCCGCCTGATCCGCCACGGCCTTCACCAGGGCCGGATACCCGTGGCCCAGGCAGTTCACCGCGACGCCGGCGGTAAAGTCCAGGTACTTCTTCCCCTGAACGTCCCACAGCCACGCCCCTTCCCCGCGGGTAAAGGTTACCGGCAGCCGGTGGTAAGTATTCATGAACACATCCATATTATTCATCCTTGATATTATTCACCCTTTATACTCAATCGTTAACAATTCAATCGCTAACAATCATCGTCCCTATCCCCTCATCCGTGAAAAGCTCTACCAGGATGGCGTGGGGAAGGCGTCCGTCTATGATGTGGGTCCGACTGACCCCGCCGTCCAGGGCAAAGATACAGCAGTCCACCTTGGGGAGCATTCCTTTGGTAACGATCCCGTCCTGTTTAAGCGCCGCTACCTCGGAACGGTTTACCGCCTTTATGAGGGAAGCGGGATCCGTGATGTCCCGAAGTATGCCCGGAACGTCGGTCATAAGGACCAGTTTCTCCGCCTTCACGGCGCAGGCGATCTGAGCCGCTGCCGAATCAGCGTTGATGTTGAGGGGGCACCCGGCATCCTCCCCGGTCCCTAAGGCTACGGATGAGATAACCGGAAGGACTCTCGAATCCAGCAGGACGTTAAGGAAGGCGGCGTCCACGGCTTCAATCTCACCCACAAATCCCAGGTCCTCGCCGTCCGGACGGAAACGCCGCGCCCGGAGCAGGCCGCCGTCTATGCCCGAAAGCCCCAAGGCCCGGCCTCCGGCCTGCTGGATGCGGGCGACAATGTCCTTGTTGACCTTACCGCAGAGGATCATCTGCACGACATTCATGGTTTCCTCGTCGGTGTACCTGAGGCCCCGGACAAACCGGCTCTCCTTCCCCAAGGCGCGGAGCATCCCCTCAATTTCCGGGCCGCCGCCGTGGACCAGCACCACCCGTATCCCCACGCAGGAAAGGAGGATGATATCCCGAATCACCGCAGCCGTGAGATCTTCGTTGATCATCGCGTTCCCGCCGTACTTTATCACCACGGTCTTCCCCTCGAACCGCTGAATGTAGGGCAGCGCGCGGGAAAGTACCTCCGCCCTGTCCGTAGTATTCAAGACCATTTCTTTCATCATGCCTCCTATAATCCCCCGTATCTACGTCCGGTAATCGCCGTTTATCCTAACATAGTCATAGGTGAGGTCGCAGCCCCACACGACGGCCTCTCCCGGCCCCTCCAGCCCGCCGGAAGCGGTTTCCAGATCGATGCGTATCTCTATTTCTTCTTCCAGAAGGATCTTCCGGGCGTTTTCCTCACAGAAGGGGAAAAGAGCGCCCTTACGACAGACCAGGATGTCCCCGGCGGCGGAGGCGAACCGTACCGCCACGTTCTGCGGGTCAAAGGGAACGCCTGAGTAGCCCAGGGCGCAGAGTACCCGGCCCCAGTTGGCATCGGCACCGAAACAGGCAGTCTTGACCAGGCTTGAGGACGCCACGGATTTCGCCAGGGTTTCGGCGGCGGCCTCGTCAACGGCGCCCCGAACCGCGACGGTAAGCAAGCGGGAAGCGCCCTCCCCGTCCCGGGCCATGACGCGGGTCAGTTTTATGCACAGGATCTCCAGGGCTTCCACGAAGGCTTCGTAGTCCGCTCCGTCCGTTTCTATCGGAGGATTCCCCGCCGCTCCCGACGCCATGATCAGGACCATATCGTTGGTGGAGGTATCCCCGTCTACCGTAAGACGGTTAAAAGACCGGGCCACGCTCCGGCGCAGGGCCCGATCCAGAAGAGGCCGGGAAATGACCGCATCGGTGGTGATGAAGCCCAGCATGGTGGCCATGTTGGGATGTATCATCCCGGATCCTTTGACCATGCCCCCAAGACGTACCGCCGCGCCGCCGATTTCCGTTTCCAGCGCGCCCCCCTTCTTCCGGGTATCGGTAGTCATGATTGCTTCAAGGGCCGCCTCGTGCCCTGCGGCATCTGCGGTAAGGGAGGCCGCCAGGTCGCCCATCCCCCCCTCAATGGCGGCTATGGGCAGGGGAACCCCGATGACGCCGGTGGAAGCCACCACCGCCTGTTCCGCAGGGAACGCGAAGGCCCTGCCCGCAAGAGCCGCCATACGCCGCGCCGCCGCCAGACCTTCAGCGCCGGTACAGGCATTGGCGTTCCCCGAATTGGCGATCACCGCCCGGCATATCCCCTGGGCCAGGTGTTCGCGGCTCACCAACACACTGGCGGCCTTGACCCGGTTCGTGGTGAACACCGCCGCCGCCGTACAGGGCGTATCCGCCAGGATCAGGGCCAGGTCCCGTTTGGAGGAAGACGCCTTGATCCCGCAACGGATGCCGCCCGCACGAAAGCCGTCAGGCGCGCAAACCCCGCCTTCAATCTCTCGCATAGCATGAACTCCTCTCGATTAAAAATTTCGATTAAAAAAAAGCGCCGGAATCTAAAAAAGCGCCGGAATCGCTTCCAGTCCCGCAGTTTCGGGGTACCCTGACAGGATGTTCATGTTCTGAACCGCCTGACCTGCGGCGCCTTTGATCATGTTGTCTAGCGCGGTAATCACGATGAGGGTGGTCCCCGACGTGTCCAGATGGACGGAAATATCACAGAAGTTGGAACGCCGCACCCGGCCTGTGGCGGCGGCAGTCCCTGCCGGAAGAATCCGGATAAAGGGCTCGTCCTTGTAAAAGGCGGCGTACCGCTCGCGGATCTCCCGGAGTTTCCCCTCTATGTCGGACGAGGGGGGCCGGGGCGCGCCGGAATCCACTGAGAGGCGGTGGGCCGTGTTCAACGGGATGTAGATGGTACTCAGGATCCCCCGGTTCATGGGGGCCAGGTGGGGCGTAAAGATGAGGGAAACGGACTTTCCGGCCATCCTGCTCACGGTCCGGCAGATCTCCGGGGTATGCCGGTGGGCCCCCACCTTGTAGGGAACTACCGAATCGAAACATTCGGGGAAGTGATAGGCCCTGCCCGGTTCCCGGCCTCCCCCGGTAACGCCGGAAGCGGCATCCACGATGACCGGGCCGTCTCCGGCCATCCCCTTGGCCAGGGCAGGGTATATACCCAGGGAAGCGCCCGTAGGATAACATCCGGGGTTCCCGATGATGACGGGGCCTTTGGCGGCCAGGGCTTTAATCGCGCTCCGGTTCAACTCCGGCAGTCCGTAGATCGAATACCGCCGCAATTCCGGGTGGACATAGGCTTTGCCATACCAGGCGGCAAACGTCGCCTCGTCATCGTCAAACCGGAAATCCGCGGACAGATCGATGAACGGGATGCCCTTCTCCATACACGCCCTGGCGTAAGGCTCCCCGACCCCGTGGGGCAGGGCGGCGAAAACCACCTCCGACGCGGAGATCACCGTTTCGGGCTTTTCCAGCGGGCCGGCGATCTTTCCCTGAAAATTCAGGTAAATATTCTCTATTCGCTCCCCTTCATAACTCACGGAACCCAAAACCAGCCCCTCGACTTCCGGATGCCCGGCCAAAATCCTAACCACTTCCGCCCCGGCATAACCGGTAGCGCCTATAACGCCTGCAATCACTTCATAACCTCCTCGCCGGGCGGAAATATACCCCGCCCTTCTCTACACTATCAGGATAACAGAAAATCCCTAGTCTGTTTCTTTGATATAGACGAAATATTGGAAAAAACGAAAATTTAACGGAGACGGTGAAGACGGGAAAAAACCTGTTTCATATGCAGAGTATTAAGTAAATATTTAAAAAGGTCAATATAATTGAGCCTGTTGCCAGGGCAACGGCATTTACTCTTTATTGCATATTTATTGTAAAATCGAAAAAAAGGTGCTACATTAGTAGTATAAAGTTCTTTTTTCGCAATTATTTTAAAACGATAGATTAATATCGTAAAGGACAGGTGAATATGGTTGAGACTTCGGAGTTGCCGGCAGGGAAGGTTCAGGAATTGCCGGAAGCCTTGATACAAGATGATGAACAAGATAATCCAGGAGATGAATTTCACAGCGGTAAAATATACTGCGCCAACTGTATTCATTGCAAATTGGTTCCCGCCATGCAGGAAGGAGACGAACGGTATTTCCTAAGAGTGCGGTGCGCCGCAGGTAAATGGCGGAAAAAGCAGGGGGAAGAAAAATTGTACAAATATTGTACGATTACCCGGCGTTACCTGGACGCCTGTGATTCTTATGAGGAAATGGGGGACACCAGGGAGTTCCTGAGGGAACTGAAAAGGACTATCCCCAATAAGGACGAGCAGTATGTGCTGTCTAGCAATGATGCCTAGTAAGCAGCCAGCGTTGAGCATATGAATAACGTGTGATGTCATAGGGGTCATAGTAACCATGAGGGGAGGAAGCTATGACCAAGAAAGCGGCACCTTGACTTGCGAAGAATCGGAGCAGGGAGGCTCGCACGAGTAACATGCGATTTACGACTCCTGATGCCCTGATATAGCGTAAACCTATCCATACTTTAATTAGCCACACGTTAATTGCTGCCTGCCTGCTAGGGCCGCCCAAGCCGGGTTACCGGCCAGTAACGGAACAGGGCCTTACCGGCGATGAAATCTATGGGAACAGCGCCCCAGGTGCGGGAATCGTTGGTGTTGCGCCGGTCGTCGGAAAGGACAAAATACTCGTCCTCTTCCAGGACTATCGTGTCCATGTAGCCTGAAAACGGCAGGGACTCGCCCCACAGGGCGGGAATCTGAGGAATGGTTACATCATAGGGCCGGTCAATAAGCTCGAATTCGGTAAGGCTGTAGGAACCGCCCGCAGGCTTGACCCGGATGACGAAGTTGACCATGGAGATCTCGTCCCCCGGCAGGGCGATAACCCGCTTGATGAAGCGATGCCCTTCACGTCCGGCCAGGCTTACCCGCTGGGCGGTAAAAAGCCGGAGCAGGGCGCCCAATATGCCGGCGGCAAACCCCTCTTTTTGCCTCCCGGTATCCACCAGGACTATATTGCCCCGGCGCAGACCGCCGACAGCCGCTTCATCGGGAAGGATGCGGTAGATAAAATAGGACGAAAAGAGGAACCGGTCGCGCTTGCGGAGTCCGGGCTGCATGGTCTCGTTTTCCAGAACCCCGGTGGAAAAGAAAAAGGTCGAAAGGACGAGGTACAGCAGAAGAAAAGCCGCAAAGAGGAGCACCCACCAGCGGATGCGGTGCCGCTGATCTTTTTGTGCGGCATAGGAATATTTAAGCCATTTATGCGCCATAATACTACCGTATACCCCCCATCCGAGCCAAAGGCCAGTAGATGATAAAGGCTTTGCCGAGGACTTTATTTATCTTTACCGGGCCGAAATACCGGCCGTCACGGGAATTGTCCCGGTTGTCCCCCAGGGGGAGCATGTACCCGTCCGGCACATACCAGCCCAGGGTTTGCCGGGCCAGCGCCGCCCGGTAGCGGTTGTCCTGGGGATAGGCCCCCCGCAGGACTTCAAGCCGGGCGCGGCCATACGCAAAAGAATCAGGGTACTGAAGGGAATGAACCTGCGAAGCCAGGGCAGCAAGGTCTGAAGGGGGATTGAGCCCCAGGTCCATATACGCCGTCGCCTTTCCCGCGGCTTCCAGGGCGGGATAGTCGGACTCAGATAACAGGCGGCTCAGATTATGCCCTATGCCCAGGGCGGCGTTGTAATCCCGCTCCCGTACCCAACGATCTTCCCCGGCAAACCGTATCGCCATCTCCCCCCGCTCGGAAACAAACCGGTCCCCCCCCATGCCCGCCGCCCGTTTGATAAGGAAATGGGCCTTAGGTTCCCCGTTTTCGTCCCGGTCTATGTCCACAAGCGACACGGTAAGCATGTAGATAATACGCTGGGCTATGTCAAACACGGGCCCACGGGAGATATACGATGGGTTCTCAAAAATTATCACATCGTTCCGCCTGGGCGTTAGGGGGCTTGGAAGTTTTCCCACGCCCGGCAGAAACTCCGGGCCAAAGACGATCTTGTTTACAAAAATACGGTCCCGTATAAGAAGGGTATCGATCATGGAACCTGAAGGAATCGCGTAAGCCTGAAAGAGGTATTGATTGATGAGAAGCACCATCCCGGCGGCCCATACAAACGCCTCTATCCAATCAATCACGGGGTTCTTCGCCTGTGTTTTTTCTTTCTTAATCCGTTTGGCCCGTTGCCGCCGGGTAAGATACGCCTCAGTCAACCCCCGAAGCCGGTCAAAAAAATCATTTTCCGCTGCCATGTATTCATCAGAACGTATCATGAAGTTCTTTCATTGGCAAGGGACCAGACGGACGCGGGAAAGCGCCTCCGCCGCCGTTCGCGGGGAGCCTCCGGCGTTACGGGACCTCTCCCCGCGCATCCCGGCCCCATCTCCCGCGCCCGCGGACCCGGGTCCCCCGTTGCCAGCCCTGGGTCTAGAGCATCCAGACTTGAGCCTAGAGCTTCCAGACTTGAGTCCAGAGCTTCCAGACTTGAGTCTAGAGCTTCCAGACTTGAGTCCAGAGCTTCCAGACTTGAGTCTAGAGCTTCCAGACTTGAGTCTAGAGCTTCCAGACTTGAGTCTTGAAGTTCCAGACTTGAGTCCAGAGCTTCCAGACTTGAGTCTTGAAGTTCCAGGCCGGGGGCCGGCGCTGCCGGACTCATCTCCCGCGCCCGCGGGCCCGCTTTTTTGCGCCGCGCAGACCCGCTTTTGCGCCGCGCAGACCCGCTTTTGCGCGGCGCAGGCCCGCTTTTGCGCCGCGCAGGCCGCTCTCTTCGGCCCGCAGGCCGCTCTTTTCGGCCCGCAGGCCGCTCTCTTCGGCCCGCAGGCCGCTCTTTTCGGCCCGCAGGCCGCTCTCTTCGGCCCGCAGGCCGCTCTCTTCGGCCCGCAGGCCGCTCTCTTCGGCCCGCAGGCCGCTCTCTTCGGCCCGCAGGCCGCTCTTTTCGGCCCGCAGGCCGCTCTCTTCGGCCCGCAGGCCGCTCTTTTCGGCCC